>NZ_JADDKI010000195.1:0-14932 GCF_015356725.1 Dietzia sp. SYD-A1 | reverse complement strand
GACGACGGGAGCGGCCGCGGTCGGCGGAGCCGCCGGCGGCGCGAGCGCAACCGCGGTGGTGGCGGTGGCCGTCCGCAGGAGGGCGAGACCGAGGTGCGGGACGACGACGTCCTCCAACCGGTCGCGGGCATCCTCGACGTCCTGGACAACTACGCGTTCGTCCGTACCTCGGGCTACCTCGCGGGGTCGAACGACGTCTACGTCTCGATGAACATGATCCGCAAGTACGGTCTGCGTCGCGGCGATGCGATCACGGGCGCGGTCAAGATGCCGCGGGACGGTCAGGGTGACGCCCAGAACGACGGGTCCGGCGGCGGCCAGGGCGGGGGTCGCGGCGGCGGTCAGGGTGGGAAGAACAGGGCGAAGTTCAACCCGCTGGCCAGGATCGACTCGGTCAACGGGGGTCCCCCGGAAGACGCGCGCAATCGCCCGGAGTTCGGCAAGCTCACGCCGCTTTACCCCAACCAGCGTCTGCGTCTCGAGACCGAGAAGAACGTCCTCTCGACCCGGGTCATCGATCTGATCATGCCCATCGGCAAGGGCCAGCGGGCGCTCATCGTCTCCCCGCCCAAGGCGGGCAAGACCACGATCCTGCAGAACATCGCCAACTCGATCGCCATCAACAACCCCGAGTGTCATCTCATGGTCGTGCTCGTCGACGAGCGACCCGAGGAGGTGACCGATATGCAGCGTTCGGTCAACGGCGAGGTCATCGCCTCGACCTTCGACCGCCCGCCGTCGGATCACACCCAGGTCGCGGAGCTCGCGATAGAACGCGCCAAGCGACTTGTGGAGATGGGCCAGGACGTCGTGGTCCTCCTCGATTCCATCACCCGGTTGGGTCGCGCCTACAACAACTCCTCTCCCGCCTCGGGTCGCATCCTGTCCGGCGGTGTCGACTCCACCGCGCTCTACCCGCCCAAGCGGTTCCTGGGAGCGGCACGCAACATCGAGAACGGTGGCTCCCTCACCATCATCTCCACCGCGATGGTCGAGACGGGGTCCGCCGGTGACACGGTGATCTTCGAGGAGTTCAAGGGCACCGGTAACGCGGAACTCAAGCTGGACCGGCGCATCGCTGAGCGGCGCGTCTTCCCCGCGGTCGACGTGGGGCCCTCGGGCACCCGCAAGGAGGAGCTCCTGATGACGCCGGAGGAGGCCGGTGTCATGCACAAGCTGCGGAGGGTGCTGTCGGGCCTCGACTCGCACCAGGCGATCGACCTGCTGATGTCGCAGCTGCGCAAGACCAACACCAACTACGAATTCCTCCTGCAGGTGGCAAAGACGACTCCGACCCTGCCGCAGGACGAGGAGTGACGCAGGCCCCGGGGCGTTCGCCGTCCTCCATCGACGATGTCCTCTCGGAGTACGGGGGTCTCGAGGCGCAGCTGTCCGACCCCGCGCTCCACGAGGACCCGGTGGCCGCGCGCAGGGTGGGCAAACGATTCGCCGAGCTGACTCCCGTGGTGCAGTGCCACCGGGCTCTGGAGTCCACCCGGGGCGACCTGGCCGCCGCGCGTGAGCTGGCCGGCGAAGACTCGTCGTTCGCCGAGGAGGCCGATCGGTTGGCGGCGGAGGTGACGAGACTGGAGTCGCGGTTGGCCGACCTGTTGGCACCGCGAGACCCCCACGACGGGGATGACGTGCTCATGGAGATCAAGTCCGGTGAGGGCGGGGAGGAGTCGGCGCTGTTCGCGGCGGACCTCGCCCGTATGTACACGCGTTACGCGGAGAAGCACGGCTGGGTGGTCGAGGTGCTCGGGGTGACCGAGTCCGATCTGGGCGGGTACAAGGACGCCTCGTTCTCGATCAGGTCTCGTCAACCCTCGAGGGACGGTGTGTGGTCCCGCCTGAAGTTCGAGGGCGGCGTGCACCGCGTCCAACGGGTGCCGGTCACCGAGTCGCAGGGCCGGGTCCACACGTCGGCCGCAGGGGTGCTCGTCTTCCCCGAGCCCGAGGACGTGGGGCCGGTCGAGATCGACGAGTCGGACCTGAGGATCGACGTGTACCGCTCGTCGGGCAAGGGCGGCCAGGGGGTCAACACCACCGATTCGGCGGTACGGGTCACGCACCTGCCCACCGGGACGGTCGTCACGTGTCAGAACGAACGTAGTCAACTGCAGAACAAGCAGCGCGCACTGGCGGTGCTCGCCGCCCGGCTCCAGGCCGCCGCCGAGGAGGCCGCGAGCGCTGAGGCCTCGGAGGGGCGGTCCACCCAGATCCGCACCGTCGACCGGTCGGAACGCATTCGCACCTACAACTTCCCCGAGAACCGGATCGCCGATCACCGGGTCGGGTTCAAGGCGCACAATCTCGACGCCGTGCTCGACGGTGACCTCGACGCGGTCCTCGACGCACTGGCGGTCGAGGACCGCCGCAGACGCATGGAAGACGCCTAGGCGGTGCAGTCGCGCCCCGTGCCGGCGACCGCGGTCGTGAGGTCGGCCGCGCAGGACCTGCGGGCCGCCGGTGTCGACTCCGCCGTCGTGGAGGCGCAGCTGATCTGCGCGCATGTCCTCGGGATAGACCGCTCCGCGCTTCCACTGGCCGACGCGGTGGACGCCTCCCGGCTCGCGGAGATCAACCGGATGATCGCTGCCCGCATCGCCGATCGCACTCCGATCCAGTACCTCCTCGGGCGGGCCGTGTCGGGCCGTCTGGATCTCGCGGTCGGGCCCGGTGTCTTCATCCCCAGGCCCGAGACCGAGCTGCTCGTGGAGGACACGCTGGCCGCGCTCCCCGCATCGGGCGACGGACCGGGCCCGATCGTCGTGGACCTCTGTGCCGGTAGCGGAACGCTCGCCCTCGAGATCGCCCATGCCCGACCCGATGCCCGGGTCCACGCCGTGGAACTGCACGAGCCGGCGCTGGCGTGGCTGCGGCGCAACGCCGTCGAGCGGGAAGCCGCGGGGGACACTCCACTCGTGGTGCACTCCGGGGACGCGACGGACCCCGGCATCCTGGCGGAACTGCGGGGTCGGGTCGACGCGGTGGTGTCCAACCCGCCGTACATCCCGCGGACCGACGAACTCCCTGCGGAGGTCCTCGGGCACGAACCGGCGACCGCGCTGTTCGGCGGAGTCGACGGTCTCGCCGTCATCTCGCCGCTCGTCGGTGTCGCGGCCGCGCTCCTGGCACCGGGGGGTCACCTCGCGGTGGAGCACGACGAGGAGACCGGCGCCGCGGTCGCGGCGGTGGTCGAGGCGCAGGGACGCTTCGGTACCGTGGAACAGCACACCGACCTCGCCGGACGTCCGCGGTTCGTCACCGCGACCAGACTCGGCGATCGTGACGACGACGACGAGCTCGATCCGACAGTCCGGAAGGGGACCACCCGGTGACCATCACCTATGACTGCACCGAGGACACCGGTCGAGAGGTCGGCCTCAGTTCCGCGGCCGCTGCACTGCGTGCCGGTCGGCTCGTCGTGACGCCCACGGACACCCTCTACGGCATCGCGGCCGACGCCTTCGATCCCGATGCGGTCACCCTTCTGCTCTCCGCCAAGCGGCGCGGACCGGACATGCCCGTGCCCGTCCTGGTGGGCTCCTGGGAGACCATCGACGGCCTGGTCGTGAGCACGCCGGCGACGGCACGGGACCTCATCCGGGCGTTCTGGCCCGGCGGACTGAGCCTGATCGTGCACCAGGCACCGTCCCTCAACTGGAACCTGGGACACACCCAGGGCACCGTGATGCTCCGGATGCCGCTGCATCCCGTCGCGATCGAGTTGCTCCGCGAGGTCGGGCCGCTCGCCGTCTCCAGCGCCAACGTCTCCGGGCAGCCCCCGGCGACCACGGTCGCGGAGGCTCGCGACCAGCTGGGCGACTCGGTCGCCGTCTATCTGGATGGCGGTCCGTGCTCGGTCGGCCAGCCCTCGACGATCGTCGACCTCACGGGACCGTCGCCCCGGATCGTCCGGGAGGGGGCCGTGAGCGCAGAGCGCGTCGGGGAGGTCCTGAACACCGACGCCGCGTCTCTGCGCGGCTGACCGGGGTGATCTGAGCGTGGGCATAGGGGTTCCGTTCCGCGAGCTCCTGCTCATCGCGGTCACGGCGGGCCTGGTCACGTTCGCCGTCACAGGTCTGGTCAGAGGAGTCGCACCAGCGATCGGGGGACTGGCCTACCCCCGCGACAGGGACGTGCACGTGGTGCCGACGCCCCGCCTCGGCGGGGTCGGCATCTTCACCGGAATGCTGGTCGCCGTCTACCTGTCCGCGCAGCTCCCCGCTCTCAACCGGGCGTTCCCGCCGTTCGCCCCGGACGTCGAGGCGACGATCATCGCGGGCGGGGTGATCGTGCTGGTGGGCATCGTCGACGACATCCTCGGCCTCGGTGCTGTCACGAAACTCGCAGGTCAAGCGGCGGCGGCGGGCGTCCTGGTGGCCATGGGCGTGTCCTGGAACCTGGTGTACATCCCGTTCGGGGACGGCAACATCCTGGTCCTGGATCAGCTCCAGGCGGGGCTGCTCACCGTGGTCTTCACGCTGGCCATCGTCAACGCGATGAACTTCGTCGACGGTCTGGACGGCCTCGCCGCCGGGCTCGGTGCCATCGCGGCCACCGCGATCTGCGTGTTCTCCGTCGGAATCATGCTCGACCAGGGAGGCACGGTCGGGGCGTACCCCCCGGCCCTCGTCACGGCGGTCCTCGCCGGGGCGTTGCTAGGCTTCCTACCGCACAACTTCCAACCGGCGCGGATCTTCATGGGTGATTCGGGGTCGATGCTGATCGGCCTGGTCCTCGCCGCGGCCTCCACCAGCGCGTCAGGGAAGATCTCCCAGAGCCTGTACGGGCCACAGGAGATGATCGTCCTGCTCTCGCCGATGATCGTCGTCGCGGCGGCGATGTTCGTCCCGATGCTCGACCTCGTGATGGCGGTGGTCCGTCGGGTAGGCGCCGGCCGCAGCCCCTTCGCCCCGGACAAGATGCATCTCCATCACCGTCTGCTGGATCTGGGTCACTCCCATCGGCGGGTCGCGCTCGTGATCTACGCGTGGGTCTCGCTCATCGCGTTCGGTGCCGTCGGCGCGACCATGCTCCCGACCGAGGTGATCGTCCCGCTCGCCGCCGCCGGGCTCATCTCGGTCCTGGCCGCCACGCTGGTCCCGAGGTTGAGGAGTGCGCGGGGCGAACGCGGAACCGTCGAACCAGGGGGCTCGGGTTAGGCTGCTGGTCATGACGGACACTCCCGCGACACCCGCGCAGCCCGCCGACAGTCCCCACACCGCAGGTCTCCGCAAGGCGGTCCGATTCGGCGCCCTGGCGCTGGCCGTCCTCGCCGTGGTCGGTGCCGCGGTGTGGACCGCGATCGACGGGACCCCTGGGCTGTGGGGCGCGCTGATGGGAGCCGCCGTGGGCGGTGCGTTCGTGCTCACCACGGCGATCGTGGTCATCGCCACGGCGCACTCGGCTCCGCAGACGACCGCGGCCGTCGTCCTGGGGACCTGGCTGGTCAAACTCCTCGCGGCGATGGGTATCGTCGCCGCGCTCTCGAGGTTCGATTTCTACTCGCGCCCCGCCTTCGCGGTCACGGTCATCGCCGCGCTCATCGTGGTGCTGGCGGTGGAGACGGGGGCCATCCTCAAGACCCGTGCGCCCTACGTGGAGCCCGCTGCCACCTGACGGGTCCCCCTGTGTCCCCGTGCCGAGACCAGGATGTTATTCTCATCGACGGTGAGACGAGCACGTCACCGGGCTGCTTCGCGGCCCGAGGCGTTCGCGCTGAATCCCAATACGGCCGCGATCATCGGGCCACTCGTACCGAACGCGCTCGGGCGCACGTCGCCCAACACGACCAGGGGAGAACACACTGAGTACCACGCTTCTGGCCTTCAAGGGCGAGTTTCATCCCCCGAACATCGACTATGAGTTCTTCCCCTCCCAGCAGTGGTTGACCGGTTTCGCCGGTGACGCGTTCGTCCTGGACCGGCTCATGATCATCCGGCTGCTCATGACGGTGGTCCTGCTGGGCTTCTTCATGATCGCCATGCGGAACCCCAAGCTGGTCCCGCGCGGGGTCCAGAACTTCGCCGAGATCTGCCTGGACTTCGTCCGGGTCCACATCGCGGAGGAGATCCTGGGCAAGGAGCAGGGGCGCCGTTTCCTGCCGGTCATCGCGACCATCTTCTTCGCGGTCTTCGCGATGAACCTCCCGACGATCATCCCGGGCCTCAACATCTCGCCCAACGCCAGGATCGGCTTCCCGCTGATGCTCGCCGTCCTGGGCTACGTGACCTTCATCTACGCGGGGTCCAAGAGGTACGGCTTCGCCAAGTTCATCAAGGCGAGTGTGGTGATCCCGGGGCTTCCCCCGGCGCTGCACATCCTGGTGGTGCCGATCGAGTTGGTGTCGACGTTCATCCTCCGCCCGGCCACGCTGACCATTCGTCTCATGGCCAACATGCTGGCGGGGCACCTGATCATCGTCCTGCTGTTCAGTGCCACGAACTTCTTCTTCTGGCAGTTGAACGGCTGGTCGCTGCTGGCGGTGGGCACCTCGGTGCTCTCGGTCGCCTTCACGCTGTTCAAGCTGCTGGTCCTCTTCCTCCAGGCCTACATCTTCGCGCTGCTGGTCTCGGTGTACATCGATCTCGCACTCCACGCGGAGAGCCACTAGACCCCGGGCCCCCGGGCCCGGCACGACCATCCCGTCTACCCGACACATCACGTCCGACCGGTGCGGAGAAGCCCGCACCGGCCATCTGAAAGGGAACTCCCATGGACATCGTCACTCTCGCCCAGGCCACCGAGCAGACCGTCAGCGGCTACGGTGCGATCGGCTACGGCCTCGCCGCCATCGGCCCCGGCATCGGCATCGGCATCCTCGTCGGCAAGACCGTCGAGGGCATGGCCCGCCAGCCCGAGATGGCCGGCACCCTCCGTACCACGATGTTCCTCGGCATCGCCTTCACCGAGGCGCTCGCCCTGATCGGTATCGTCGCCGGCTTCCTGTTCTGATCGACGACCACCGACCTCGTAGGGACGCACCATGAACAACGTCATCGCCATCTTGGCGGCCGAGGGTGGAGAATCACTCCCCCTGGAGGACAGCCCCAACCCGCTGCTTCCTCCGCTGTATGACATCGTCTGGTCGCTCATCCCGCTCGCCGTCATCCTGTGGCTCTTCTGGAAGTTCATCCTCCCGAAGTTCCAGCAGGTCCTCGACGAGCGCTCCGAGCGCATCGAAGGCGGTCTGCGTCGTGCCGAGCAGACCCAGGCCGAGGCGAAGGAAGAGCTGGCCAAATACAAGGCCCAACTCGCCGAGGCGCGCAGCGAAGCGGCCAAGATCCGCGACGACGCGCGCGCGCAGGGTCAGCAGATCCTCGCGGACATGAAGTCGGAGGCGCAGGCGGAGAGCGACCGCATCATCGCCTCCGGTGAGCAGCAGCTCGCCGCTCAGCGGCAGCAGATCATCGCCGAGCTCCGCAGCGACCTGGGTCGTCAGTCCGTGGACCTCGCCGAGCGGCTGATGGGTGAGCAGCTGTCGGATCCGGTCCGGCGCTCGGGCACCATCGATCGCTTTCTGGCGGACCTCGACCGGATCCCCGGCGCGGGCAGGAACTAAGGGAAGTGGAGCCGATGCACGCAGCGAGTCGCGAAGCGCTCGACCAGACCCGGAGCACACTGGAGCAGACCCTGGCGGCGAACCCGTCCGGGGGAGCGACCGGAGCGAAGGTGGGCCAGGAACTCTTCGAGGTCGTGGGCGTCCTCGAGGACAACCGTGCCCTCCGGGTGTCCGTCGCCGACACCGCGGCCCCGGTGGAGGCCCGACAGGACCTGG
Source organism: Dietzia sp. SYD-A1 (assembly GCF_015356725.1). NCBI lineage: Bacteria > Bacillati > Actinomycetota > Actinomycetes > Mycobacteriales > Dietziaceae > Dietzia > Dietzia sp. SYD-A1. The sequence continues at coordinate 7,149 of NZ_JADDKI010000195.1, read as the reverse complement.
TCCGTGGGGTGTTCGGGTGGAAGGTCGACCAGGCGACCCTGGACCTTCTCCTCGCTGCGGTGTCCCAGGACTGGTCCACCCCTCGCGAGCTGCGGGAGGGTCTGGTCCTCCTCGGCCGGGAGGCGCTCCTGCGCTCGGCCGACCAGCAGGGCCAGCTCCAGACCGTCGAGGACGAGCTGTTCAGGCTCGGGCGGATCGTCGCCGGGGATCCCCAGCTCGAGCAGCTCCTGGCCGATCGGACCGCCGACGTGGGAGCCAGGCGCGGCCTGCTCGCCGAGGTGCTGTACGGCAAGGTCACGGCGGTGACCGAGGCTCTGGCCTCCCAGGCGGTGGCTCGGCCGTCGGGTATGCCCGCGGACGACATCATGGCGGTCTCGGTGCAGGCCGCGGAGTTGCGCGGCCGGTCCGTCGCCGTGGTGACCAGCGCGGAGCCGCTGACCGGACAGCAGTCGGATGATCTCCGGGCCCGACTGGCGTCGTTGTACGGGCGGGAGATCGCCATCCACAACGATGTCGACCAGTCCCTTCTGGGCGGCGTCGTCGTCCGGGTCGGAGACGAGATCATCGACGGTAGCGTGGCAGGACGGCTCGACGCCATGCGTCGGTCCCTCCGCTGACCTGCCGGGCCGGCACAAGACGAGCTGCGACTCGGCCGTGTTCCAGCGGTAGTGGCTCACGTAAACACCCATAAAGCACATCCCGACTTTGAGAGCAGGAATGACATGGCGGAGTTGACGATCTCCTCCGAAGAGATCCGCAGCGCGATTGCGAACTACACCTCGACCGTTTCGACCGACGCGACGAAGGAGGAGGTCGGCGTCGTCGTCGACACCGGTGACGGCATCGCGCACATCAGCGGCCTCCCCTCGGCGATGGCCAACGAGCTGCTGGAGTTCCCCGGCGGGATCCTCGGTGTCGCACTGAACCTCGAGGACCGGGAGATCGGCGCGGTCATCCTCGGCAACTTCGACGAGATCGCCCAGGGCCAGGAGGTGCGCCGCACCGGGGACGTCCTCTCCGTCCCCGTCGGCGACGGCTTCCTCGGCCGTGTGGTCAACCCGCTCGGCAAGCCCATCGACGGCCGCGGCGAGATCGAGTCCGCGGGCACCCGCGCACTCGAGCTCCAGGCGCCGTCGGTCCTGGAGCGTCAGCCCGTCGAGGAGCCGATGCAGACCGGCATCAAGGCCATCGACGCCATGACCCCCATCGGCCGCGGACAGCGTCAGCTGATCATCGGCGACCGCAAGACCGGCAAGACCGCGGTCTGCATCGACGCGATCCTCAACCAGAAGGCCAACTGGGAGTCGGGCGACAAGACCAAGCAGCTGCGCTGCATCTACGTCGCGATCGGCCAGAAGGGCTCGACCATCGCGGGCGTCAAGGCGACGCTCGAGGAGCACGGCGCGATGGAGTACACCACCATCGTCGCGGCCCCCGCCTCCGACTCCGCCGGCTTCAAGTGGCTCGCCCCCTTCACCGGGTCGGCCATCGGCCAGCACTGGATGTACGAGGGTGCGCACGTCCTGGTCGTGTTCGACGACCTGTCCAAGCAGGCCGACGCCTACCGCGCGATCTCGTTGCTGCTGCGCCGCCCGCCGGGCCGCGAGGCCTACCCGGGTGACGTCTTCTACCTGCACTCGCGGCTGCTCGAGCGCTGCGCCAAGCTCTCCGACGACATGGGCGGGGGCTCGCTGACCGGCTTGCCGATCATCGAGACCAAGGCCAACGACGTCTCCGCGTTCATCCCGACCAACGTCATCTCCATCACCGACGGCCAGGTCTTCCTCGAGTCGGACCTGTTCAACCGCGGTGTGCGCCCCGCCGTCAACGTCGGTATCTCCGTCTCCCGCGTCGGCGGCGCCGCCCAGACCAAGGGCATGAAGAAGGTCTCCGGGTCCCTGCGTCTCGACCTGGCCGCGTACCGCGACCTCGAGTCGTTCGCGACCTTCGCCTCCGACCTCGACGCCGCGTCCAAGGCGCAGCTCGAGCGCGGTCAGCGTCTGGTCGAGATCCTCAAGCAGGACCAGAACTCCCCGGTGGCGGTCGAGGACCAGATCGTCTCGATCTACCTCGCCGGCGAGGGCTTCTACGACACGGTCCCCGTCGAGGACGTCCGTCGGTTCGAGGGCGAGCTGCTCGAGAGCCTGCGGCACTCCGCGGCCGACGTCTACAGCCAGATCGACGGCGGCGCCGCTCTCTCCGACGAGTCAAAGGCGACACTCGAGGCCAAGACCAACGAGTTCAAGGAGGGCTTCGTCGCCTCCGACGGTTCCCGCGTGGTCAACGAGCCCGAGGCCGAGGCGCTCTCGGAGGACGAGATCGATCGTGAGACCCTCACGGTCACCAAGAAGAAGAAGGCCTGAGGCCTCGAGATGACAGCCATCCGATTCAAGGCCGAGAGGAGAGTGATCTGAAGTAATGGCGAACATGCGTGAACTGCGCGACCGGATCAAGTCCGTCAACTCGACCAAGAAGATCACCAAGGCCCAGGAGCTGATCGCCACCTCGCAGATCTCCAAGGCCCAGGCGAGGGTCGAGGCCGCTCAGCCCTTCGCCGATCAGATCACCGCCATCCTGACCGATCTCGCCAGCGCGTCGTCGGTCCAGCACAGGATGCTCAACGAGCCGGAGGACGCCACGCGCTCGGCCGTGCTGGTGGTGACGTCGGACCGCGGGATGTGTGGTGGGTACAACCACAACGTCCTCAAGGAGGCCGCCGAACTCATCGCGTTCCTCGAGGAGTCCGGCCGCGAGGTCGACATCTACGTGCTGGGCAACAAGGGCATCGTGTACTACACGTTCCGCGAGATCGAACTGGCGGGATCGTGGCACGGGCACTCCCAGAAGCCCGACTACCAGGAGGCCCGTCCGGCCTTCCAGCTCCTGTCCGCCGCGTTCGCGGCCGGGGGAGAGGCGACGTTCGACGCGACGGAGTTCCTCGGCAGCGACTACACCGGCGACACCACCCGCAAGGGCGTCGACGAGGTCCACATCGTCTACACCCAGTTCAAGTCCATGCTCACGCAGACGCCGCGTGCGAGGCGTCTGGCCCCGATCGAGACCCGTGTCGAGGTCGAGGAGCTGGATCTGGGCGAGGACATGCTCGACACGTCCAAGACGGACTTCAAGCCCGAAGTCACGTTCGAGCCCGACGCGGATACCCTCCTCGACAACCTCCTCCCGAGGTACATGTCGACGCGGGCGTTCGCATCGCTGCTCGAGTCGGCGGCATCGGAATCGGCCGCGCGACGCACGGCCATGAAGTCCGCGACGGACAACGCGACCGAACTGGTGGAAGGCCTGAGCCGCGAGGCCAACCAGGCCCGCCAGGCACAGATCACCCAGGAAATCAGCGAGATTGTCGGTGGCGCTGGTGCGCTCGCCGCTAGCGCAGGAAGTGACTAAGCAATGACCACAGCTGTTACCGATCAGAGCACGACGGGCACGGCCGGTCTCACCGGTCGGGTCGCCCGCGTCCTGGGCGCGGTCGTCGACGTGGAGTTCCCGCGCGGCGCCCTCCCGGCCCTCTTCAACGCCCTGACCACCGAGATCACCCTGGAGGCCGTGGCCAAGACGGTGACCTTCGAGGTCGCCCAGCATCTCGGCGACAACATGGTCCGCTGCATCTCCATGCAGTCGACCGACGGACTCGTCCGTGGCGCGGAGGTCGTCGACTCGGGTAAGCCGATCTCGGTCCCCGTGGGCGACGTCGTCAAGGGCCACGTCTTCAACGCCCTCGGCGACTGCCTCGACGCGCCCGGCACCGGCCGTGACGGTGAGCAGTGGGGTATCCACCGCGAGCCGCCCGCCTTCGACCAGCTCGAGGGCAAGACCGAGATCCTCGAGACCGGCGTGAAGGTCATCGACCTCCTCACCCCGTACGTCAAGGGTGGCAAGATCGGCCTGTTCGGTGGTGCCGGCGTCGGCAAGACCGTGCTGATCCAGGAGATGATCACCCGTATCGCCCGCGAGTTCTCCGGCACCTCCGTGTTCGCCGGCGTCGGTGAGCGCACCCGTGAGGGCACCGACCTCTTCCTCGAGATGGAGGAGATGGGCGTCCTGCAGGACACCGCGTTGGTGTTCGGCCAGATGGACGAGCCGCCGGGGACGCGTATGCGCGTCGCACTCTCGGCGCTGACCATGGCCGAGTACTTCCGCGACGTCCAGGGGCAGGACGTCTTGTTGTTCGTGGACAACATCTTCCGCTTCACGCAGGCCGGTTCCGAGGTCTCGACCCTGCTCGGTCGCATGCCGTCCGCCGTCGGTTACCAGCCGACCCTCGCGGACGAGATGGGCATGCTGCAGGAGCGGATCACCTCGACGCGTGGCCGTTCGATCACCTCGCTGCAGGCGATCTACGTCCCCGCCGACGACTACACCGACCCCGCTCCGGCGACCACGTTCGCCCACCTCGACGCGACCACCGAGCTCTCCCGCTCGATCGCCTCGAAGGGCATCTACCCGGCCGTCGACCCGCTCACCTCGACCTCCCGCATCCTGGAGCCGGGCATCGTGGGGGAGGAGCACTACCGGGTGGCTCAGAACGTCATCCAGATCCTGCAGAAGTACAAGGAGCTCCAGGACATCATCGCCATCCTCGGCATGGACGAGCTCTCCGAGGAGGACAAGGTCACCGTTCAGCGGGCCCGTCGCCTCGAGCGCTTCCTCGGCCAGAACTTCCTGGTCGCGGAGAAGTTCACCGGGCAGGTCGGTTCGGTCGTCCCGCTGTCGGACACCATCGAGGCGTTCGACAAGCTGTGCAAGGGCGAGCTGGACCATCTCCCGGAGCAGGCGTTCAACGGTATCGGCGGTCTGGACGACGTCGAGGCGGCCGCCAAGAAGCTCTCGGGGAAGTGACCGCTGACCATGGCTGACATCGAGGTCGAGTTCGTCACGGTCGAGCAACGCTTCTGGTCCGGCACCGCCACCATGGTGGTCGCCAAGACCACCGAGGGCGAGATCGGTATCCAGTCCGGGCACGAGCCGCTGCTCGGCGAGCTGGATGCCGGCGGCACCGTGACGGTCTACACGGACGAGGGCAAGAAGGTCGCCGCGGTGCAGGGCGGGTTCCTCTCCGTGACGGCGAACAAGGTCAGCATCCTCGGCGAGACCGCGGAGTGGGCGGAGTCCATCGACCGGGCCGAGGCCGAGCGCGCACTGTCCGAGGCCGGGGATGACCAGCAGGCTGCCGCCGCCGCGCGCGGTCGTCTCCGGGCGGTCGAGAAGGCCGGCAGCTAGCTGTACGATTCGGTCCTCCCGTGACCTGACGGCCGCGGCCACCGGAAGGGGTTGGGTAGATGGCGATTCCCGGGATCATTCTCGGTGTCGTCGTCCTGCTCGTCCTCGCCCCGGTGGCCGCGGCCGTGGTGTATCGCCTGGTGGTCGTCCGCAGGAATGCCACCTCGGTCCTCGTCAGGAGGGCCGGTGAGGAGTCCTGGCGCCACGGCGCCGTGAGGTATTCCGATACCGATCTGGCCTTCTACCGGTTGGTCAGCGTGAGGTTCGGCGCGGACGTGCGGCTGGACCGGCGGAGCCTCGAGTTGGGCCCCCGGCGACAACCGACCGGCCACGAACTCGATATCGCGGAGTCGGGTGAGGTGATCGTGTCCTTCTCCGGTCACGACCGCAGGCGCGGGATCAGAGAAGGCGAACTCTGTGTGGGTCCGGCCGAGCTGACCGCGTTGTTGGCGTGGGTGGAGGCCTGCTCCACCGACCAGATCCGCTCCCCGGACCGCCGACGGCGGTGACGGTCCCGAGGACCGCGCTCGGCGACGACCGTCCGGGGGGTCGTCCCGCACAATCCCGATCTGAGGAGGATCCGTGCGTCTCGTCGTCGCCACATGTCAGGTCGACTACGTCGGCCGTCTGACGGCTCATCTCCCCATGGCGCCCAGGCTGCTGTTGCTCAAGGCGGACGGGTCCGTCAGCGTGCACGCCGACGACCGCGCGTACAAACCCCTCAACTGGATGACGCCACCCTGCTGGCTCGTCGAGCAGGATCATCCGGAGGATCCTGCGCACCTGCTCTGGGTGGTGGAGAACAAGGCCGGTGAACAGCTGCGGATCACGCTCTCCGAGGTCCACCACGACTCCCGTCACGAGCTGGGTATGGATCCCGGCCTGGTCAAGGACGGGGTCGAGGCCCATCTCCAGGAACTGCTGGCCGAGCACCTGGAGACTCTCGGCCCCGGATACACCCTGGTCCGCCGCGAGTACATGACGGCGATCGGGCCGGTCGACATCCTCGGACGGGACGCCGATGGCGTGACCGTGGCGGTCGAGATCAAACGCCGCGGTGAGATCGACGGCGTCGAACAGCTCACGCGCTATCTGGAACTGCTCAACCGGGACCCGTTGTTGTCCCCGGTGAGAGGGGTGTTCGCGGCGCAGGTGATCAAGCCGCAGGCCAGGACCCTGGCCGAGGACCGGGGTATCCGCTGCGTGACGCTCGACTACGACTCGCTCCGAGGCATCGAGTCGACGGACCTCCGGCTGTTCTGAGGTGAGGGGGCCAGGTGCCGAGACGTCACAGACGCGCGGGGACTGATCGTCCGGCGCCCCGGAGGGACGGCCTCGGGGGCGCCGCACTGGAATCCGGCCCGTCGGGGGATCCGGACGACTACCACGTCCGGCGTGTGCCCGGCTCGCGAGCCGGGAAGCACTATCGCTGTCCGGGATGTGATCAGGTCATCACCGCGGGTTCCCCGCATGTGGTCGCGTGGCCAGACAGACCGGGCGGCGAGGACGACCGGCGCCACTGGCACAGCGGATGCTGGTCCGGGAGGGCGAACCGCGGCCTCACCCGTCGGTGGAGCTGAGCCGACGATCGTCACGCCGCGACTCGTCGAGAAGGGGATCGGCGGGCAGGGGCGGAATGTCCTCGAGGCGGCCGGGGATGGGTTCCAGCCGGGCTCGGATCGTCGCGAGATCGGCGACGATCTGCTCGCGAAGCGACGTCAGCTGCTCGACGTGGGCACGCGCCTTCGAGACGAGAGCCGCCGCCTCGGAGGCGGCCCGGTCGATCGTCCCGCGAGCCTGCTCCTCGGCCTCCCGCCGGACGGCCTCCGCGGCGGCCTCCGACGCCTCCCGTCGGTTCCGGTCCTCGAGCAGGGACCGCGTCCTCCTCGCGTCGGAGGCGATGCGGTGATC
>NZ_JADDKI010000194.1:0-254 GCF_015356725.1 Dietzia sp. SYD-A1 | reverse complement strand
GCGTCGTTCCTGCATCTGGAAGGAATTTCGAAGTCCTTCGGGAATGGGGCGGACGCGGTACAGATCGTCGCCCCCACAGACGTCCGGATCGGTCGCGGTCAGTTCGTCTCCCTCCTCGGCCCATCGGGTTGCGGGAAGTCCACGATCCTCTCGATCATCGCCGGTCTAGTCGAACCCTCCGACGGTCTCCTGTGGCTTGATCGCCGGCCGATCGACGGGCCCGGCGCCGACCGCGGGGTGGTGTTCCAACAGCA
>NZ_JADDKI010000193.1:0-7073 GCF_015356725.1 Dietzia sp. SYD-A1 | reverse complement strand
CTCCCGCCCCGACACCCCGCCGGACGCCGATGTGGTCCGCACCGCCGTCCACGACGGACGCGCACTGCGATTCGTCTACCACTCGGCCAGCTCGGACACCTCGACCACCAGAGTGGTCGATCCCGCTCGGCTCTCCGTGTCCGACGGGCACTCCTACGTCCACGGGGTCGACCGCGGGACCGGGCAGTGGAAGACCTTCCGCACCGACCGGATGAGCGGGGTCGAAGAGGTCGGACCGCGCCGGCCGCTCGGGCCGGAACCCCAGGACGGCGGGGCGGGCGTCCTCCTGGAACGCGCCGTCGTTCCCGCGGCGGCCGCGTGGTTCCTCGACGAGTTCGCGTTCCACGACGTGGTCCGGCGCCCCGACGGCGATCTCGACGTCTCGATCGCCTACCACGACCGGACGTGGCTGGTCAGGTTCCTGCTCGGACACGCCGACGTCGTGACGCCGTCCGACCCCGGACTGGCCGCGGAGATCGCCGACCGGGCCCTCGCCGGGCTCGCGCTCTACGAGGCCCGCGACGACTCGGTGTCCTCGCCGTGAAAACCGCGTGAACCCGCTGGTCACCGCATTCGAAGGGGGGGACCGCGCCTCCGGCTGTCGGCGTGGGTGCGTTAGCATGGCCGTGTTGTCACACAATCGGAGGTAGACATGGGTGCGTTGAGCATCTGGCACTGGCTCATCGTTCTCGCGGTGGTGCTGCTCCTCTTCGGCTCCAAGAAGCTCCCCGACGCCGCTCGCGGTCTCGGGCGGTCGATGCGGATCTTCAAATCGGAGATCAAGGAGATGCAGAACGACGACAAGCCTGCCGAGCCGGAAGCGCTCACCCAGGCGGGTCAGCCGAACGCCGCGCAGTACGTCCAGCCGCAGGCGCACCCCACGCAGGCGCAGCATCAGGCTCAGGGCTACCCGCAGGCTCCGCAGCAGCCGTACCAGCAGCAGGGCCAGTCCCAGCAGCAGTACCAGCACCCGCCGCAGACAGGGCAGCAGTACCCGCAGACTCCGCAGCAGGGTCAGCAGCACCAGCAATCGCCCCAGCACGTCGACCCCACCGGTCCGTACGACGGCGGAACCGGCACCCAGCGGTAGCAGGTATCCCCACAGATGACGCAGACAGGACCCCAGAAGACCGGCGCCACCCCCGGGGGCGGCGCCGGTCGGATGTTGTCCAGGCGCAAGCGCCGGCCCCGGAACCCCGACGGCACGATGCCGCTCATCGAGCACATCTACGAGCTGCGCAAGCGACTGCTCATCGCCCTCGCGGCGATCGTGGTGACGCTGGGCTTCGGGTTCTGGTGGTACGGCAGCGGATTCTTCGGCGTCCCCTCGCTGGGTGAGATCCTCACCGGCCCCTACTGCGACATCCCACCCGGCGCACGCCTACAACTGGGGGACGCGGACGACCAGTGTCGGCTCCTCGCGACCGGCCCCTTCGAGCAGTTCATGCTCCGTCTCAAGGTGGCCGCCACCGCCGGGATCGTGTTGGCCAGCCCGGTCTGGCTCTACCAGCTGTGGGCCTTCATCACGCCGGGCCTGCACAAGAACGAGAAGCGCTACGGAATCGCGTTCACCGTACTCGCCGCCATCCTGTTCATCGGCGGGGCGGTCCTGGCCTACATCGTGATCGTCTTCGCCCTCGAGTTCCTGCTCTCCATCGGCGACAACGTCCAGACCACGGCCCTGTCGGGCACGCAGTACTTCTCCTTCCTCATCCAGCTGATCCTCATCTTCGGGGTGAGCTTCGAGATCCCGCTGCTCATCGCGATGCTCAACGTCGCCGGTGTGCTCAGGTACGAGGTGCTCGCCAGGTCGCGGCGCGGGATCATCATGGGGATCTTCGTCTTCGCCGCCGTCGCCTCGCCCGGTCAGGATCCGTTCTCGATGCTGGCGCTCGCCGCGGCGGTGTGCGTGTTGGTGGAAATGTCCATCCAGTTCGCCCGCATCCACGACAAGCGCAAGAGCAGGGCCCGCGAGGAATGGCTCGACGTCGACGACGAGTCCGCCTCACCGCTGGGTCCGTCCGAGCGCCTCGACGGTTCCGGGGAGGTCCGTTCCACCGGCCCGCTCGCCGCGCCCGAGCCGGTCAGCGGTGCACGGCCCCTCCAGGCACCGTCGGGTGGGGCGATGTATGACGACACGCTCTGAGCCGCACGACGCGGGCACCCTGCTCGAGTCGTTCCTCCAGACGGAGGGTTTCGATCCGGACCCGTTCCAGCTCGAGGCCTTCTCCGCGCTCGACGCCGGCCGCAATCTCCTCGTCTCGGCGCCCACCGGGTCGGGCAAGACGCTCATCGGGGAGTACGCGGCCCACCGGGCCCTTGCCGGCGGCGGCCGGTGCTTCTACACCACGCCCGTCAAGGCACTGAGCAACCAGAAGTTCCGTCAGTTCCGGCACCGCTTCGGGCCCGAGAACGTGGGGTTGCTCACCGGGGATCACTCCATCGACGCCGACGCCCCGGTGGTGGTGATGACCACCGAGGTCCTGCGGAACATGATCTACTCCGGGTCCTCCGCCCTGCACGACCTGGACTGCGTGGTGATGGACGAGATCCACTACCTCGGGGACCGGTCGCGAGGCGTGGTCTGGGAGGAGATCATCCTGACCCTCGACCCGGCGGTCCGACTCGTGGGCCTGTCGGCGACGTTGAGCAACACCGAGGAACTCGGGGACTGGATCACCGAGATCCGCGGCGACACCGCGGTGGTGCTCTCCGACGTGAGGCCCGTTCCCCTCGCGCACATGCTCTACACGGACGGTGACCTGGTCCCCGTCCGGGCCGCCGCCGACCTTCGACGGCGCAGCCGGGGCGGGTATCACGACGAACGGCTGGCGGCCCGACCCCGGGCCCAGTGGGCGCGACGTCAGGACGTGATCGAGAAGCTCGACGACGACCATCTGCTGCCCGCGATCTACTTCGTGTTCTCCCGGGCCGGGTGCGACGGGGCGGTCTCCCAGATGCGCCGGGCCCGGTTGCGGCTGACCACGGGGGAGGAGTCGCGACGGATCGCCGCGCACGTCGACGCCGCGTGTGCGCAGGTTCCCCGGCACGACCTGGACGCCCTCGACTTCGCCGCCTTCAGGGCCGGACTGATCAGTGGCATCGCCGCCCACCACGCGGGCATGCTCCCGCTGTTCCGGACCGTCGTGGAGGAGTTGTTCTCGGCAGGTCTGATCAAGGTCGTGTTCGCCACGGAGACCCTCGCCCTGGGCATCCACATGCCGGCCCGGGCGGTCGTCCTGGAGAAGACCACCAAGTTCAACGGCGACACCCATGCGATGCTCACCTCCGCCGAGTACTCCCAGATCACCGGCCGCGCCGGCAGGAGGGGGATCGACACCAAGGGCACCGCGGTGGTGCTGGACCAACAGGATCTCGACCTGGACGCGCTGTCCGCTCTCGTGGACACCCCACGTTTCCCCCTGCTCAGTGCGTTCACCCCGGACTACTCCATGGCCGTCAACCTCGTGGAACAACTCGGCGTGGCGGAGGCGACCTCCCTCATCGGCAGGTCGTTCGCCCAGTTCCAGACCGACCGCACGCTGGTGTCCCGGTCACGGGCGGTCGAACGCAGGACGGACGAGCGGGACCGGATCCGTGCGGACCTGGAGGAGGCCGGCGGCGACTCCCAGCTCGACGAGTACATGTCGCTGCGCGCGGACCTGAGTCGGCTCGAGAAATCCACCGAGAAGGCCACCCGCGACGACCGGCTGGAATCCGTGCGCGCGGCGATGCTCAAGCAGACCGCGGGTTCCGTGATCACCGTCGGCCGCAAGCGGTTCGGCATGGTCGCCACGGTGCTCCAGGTGCGCACCGACATCCCCTCCGACCCGGCCCTGTTGTGTCTGACCGATTCCGGCTGGACCGGCTGGCTGCGCCAGCAGGACTTCGCGGCGCCCCCCGTGCCGGTGGGGAGGGTCGACCTGCCACGCGGTCGCCGGAAACTCGACGGACGGGCCAAACGGGCACTCGTCCAGCGGATGGAGGGGCTGCGCGGCAAGGCCAGAGGCCGGATGAAGAACGCCGGGGGCAAGTCCGTCCGAAAGGACCCGCGACTCGCGGCCACGCGCCGGGCCCTGCGCCAGCACCCCCTGCACGAGGATCCCCGGATCGACAGGCTGGCCCGTCTCCACGAACGCTGGGCACGAGCCGCGGCGGACGTGTACACGCTCACCGCGGAGGTGGAGGAGGATTCCGACTCCCTGGCCCGCCGGTTCCGCAGGATCGTCGACCTGCTCGACCACCTCGGCTACCTGGAGAAGCACGAGGGGGAGGTCCGTGCCACGGAGGCCGGCCGTCTTCTGGCGGGTATCCACACCGAGCAGGACCTCTTCGTGGCGGAGTGTCTCCGGCGCGGGGTGTGGTCAGGGCTCGACCCGGCGGGGCTGGCCGCGGTGATCACCACCGTCGTGGCCCACCCCCGTAGCGAGTCGGCGGTCCGCGAGCCCTCCGACGAGCTGCTGCGCGCCGCCCTCGCCGAGACCGACCGCGTCGCCGCGGACGTCACGGCGGCCGAGAAGTCCCACCAGTTGCCGCCGACCCCCGATCTCGATGCCGGACTCGCCCCGGTCCTGCACCACTGGGTGTCGGGCGGTGCGCTCTCGTCGATCCTCGCCGCGTCCTGGCAGGAGGGCGTGGAACTCACCGCCGGGGACTTCGTGCGATCGGCTCGGCTCGTCGTGGACGTCCTGGCCCAGGTCGGACAGGTCGCGGAGCCCGAACTGGCGCGCACGGCGCGATCGGCCGTGGGGTCACTGCGTCGCGGCGTCGTCCTCGACCACATGGCCTGATCAGGCCGGGTCGAGCACCGAGGCGGCCTTCTCCAGACGTCCGATCGCTCGGCTCTGCCCGGTCGCCTCTCCCAGGAGATCCAACTTCTCGCGGTCCACGGGCCCTCGCCGACCGTCGACATCCCCCTCGAAGTCCGTCTCGACACCCCGCGTCCGGAGCCGGACCACCCCGCGGGCGGCGGTCAGATAGTCGGCGGCCTCGAGGACCGCCCTGCGCTGCCGCGCGGCGAGGCCCGACCCCTCGTCCTCGGCGGCCGCCACGATGCCGTCGAGGTCTCCGTACTCCCGCAAGAGGGAGGCCGCGGTCTTGGTGCCGATACCCGCCACCCCCGGCAGACCGTCAGAGGCGTCACCGACCAGCACCGCGTAGTCCGCGTACACCCGCGCATCGTCGCCGGCGGGCAGGTCGAATCGCTCCGCGACGACCTCCGGGGTGTACGCGAGGCGCTTTCTCATCCCCGCCCCCACGTACACGACCGTGGTGGTCGCGGACGCCAGCTGGAACAGGTCTCGATCTCCGGTCACCACCAGCACCTCACGGTCGCGGGCGGCGAGCTCCGCCAGAACGTCGTCGGCCTCCGCGTCGGAAGCGGACGCCTGCGTGATGCCGGCCGCTGTGAGGATCTGCTGTATCGCACCGACCTGGGGGTGGAGTGAGGCGGGCGCGTCCTCACCGCCGTCGTCGCCGACCCGGTGGGCCTTGTACGAGGGCAGCAGCTCGACGCGCCAGTCGGGGCGCCACTCTCGGTCGAGGGCGGCCACCAGGCCCGTCGGCGAGTACTCCTCGAGCAGTACCGACACCATGTCGCAGAACCCGCGCACCGCGTTGGCCGGTGCACCGTCCGGCCCGGTGATCTTCTCCGGTACCGAGTGGAACGCGCGGAACCACAGGCCGGCGCTGTCGAGAACCATGAGCGGGCCCTGGGACACCGCGCCTCCTCCGGTCGGGATCGGGCCGGGTGTCGGCCCGGCGCCAGGATAGTCGCCCCGTGCACCGTCGCCAGCGGTTCACGGCATCGACACGACCGGGCGGCGGCGAACCGGAAGACCCTAGGGTGGGGGGATGAGCACCGACTCCCCGGACCTCCACGCCCGACGACTCACGGCCGTGTGCGACCGCGCGCGGGAGATCGGCATCGACCACGTGGTGGTGTACTCCGGAGAGGACATGGCCTACCTCACCGGTGAACGCATGGACTCCCACGAGCGCCTCACGGCGATGGTCGTCCCCGTCGGCGGCGGGGTGCCCCTCCTCGTCGTCCCGGCCCTCGAGCTCACCGACGCCGTCCGCGCGGCAGCCGACCGGGTGGGTGCGGACCTGCACCCCTGGGCTGACGGAACGGATGCGGTGCCGCTCGTGGCGGGCACGGTGTCCGGCCGCGTCGCCGTGTCCACCGCGATGCCTGCCCTCCACCTCGTGCCGCTCCAGCTGGGCGTCGACGGCGAGGTGGTCCTCGCCTCGGAGGTGATCGACCACGTGCGGGCCGTCAAGACCCCTTCAGAGATCGACCAGCTCGCCGAGGCCGCCCGTCGCATCGACGCGGTCCACGCCCGGATGGGTGAGTTCCTCGTGGTCGGCCGCACCGAAGCGCAGGTGGGTGAGCTGATCACCGCGGCCATCGAGCAGGAGGGGCTCACGCACGCCGAGTTCGTGATCGTCGGGTCGGGACCCAACGGCGCCGACCCCCACCACGGTGTCTCCGACCGGGTGATCGAGCGGGGCGACATCGTCGTCGTGGACATCGGGGGACCGCTCCCGAGCGGGTACCACTCGGACTGCACCCGCACCTACTCGATGGGCGCACCGCCGGCCGACGCCGCCGAGACCTACGCCGTTCTTGAGGAGGCGCAGCGCCTGGCCCGCGAGGCCGTGCGACCGGGAATCGCGATCGGCGAGGTCGACGCGGCGGCGCGCGATCACCTCGCGGCGGCGGGACTCGGTGAGCTCTTCATCCACCGCACCGGGCACGGCATCGGCATGGGCCTGCACGAGCCGCCGTTCGTCGCCCCCGGCGCCGACACCGTCCTGGCGGAGGGGATGACCTTCTCCGTCGAGCCCGGGATCTACCGGGCCGGCCGGTGGGGTGCCCGTCTCGAGGACATCGTCGCGGTCACCGCGGACGGCCGGCGCGACCTGAACACCGGGGACAGGGGACTGCGGGTCCTCTAGCGTCGGCGACCTCCGCGGTCAACGTCCTCCAGCATCGTCGTGCGCCCCGGCCCGAGGCGCAGCGCTGGGTGCCGCCGTCGTCGTGCGTCACGGCCCGAGGCGCAGCGCTGGGT
>NZ_JADDKI010000192.1:0-16850 GCF_015356725.1 Dietzia sp. SYD-A1 | reverse complement strand
TCGGTCCCGGCCCCGGCAGCGGCGTCCTCCAGGGCGCCGCCGGCCTCGGCCGACCCCACCACCACGTCATGCCAGAACGACAACTCATGCGGATAGAGCTCTCCGGCCTCCTGGCGCTCGGCCATGGCGGCGAAGTACCCGCCGGCCAGCTGCACGCTGAGTACCGGGAAGAGGTACTCGGGTATGGAAAGCGATCCGAGTCCGATGGTGCCCGACCCGAGCGATCCGGTCGGGTTCACGTACACCGAACCGGGCAGACTTCCCGAGGACGCCACGGAGGCGGCCGCGGACCCGCCCGCCGATCCCAGGGCCTCGAGGGGCGCCACGGAGCCCAGGACCTGACCCACGGACAGTGCGGTGTCCGGCACGACGCCGCTCCCGAGATCCCGTAGCCCCTCGGATCCCGCCCCGACGCCGGGGTTCCCGATGACGATCTCGTCGGGGATCAGTCCGATGAGGCCGTCGACGCTGCTGTTGCCGGTCTGGGTGGGCAACGAGGAATCGGAGCCCGAGGTCTCCTGCCCGTGGGCCGCGGCCGGGATACCGACGGCCGCCAGTGCGGTTGTGGCGACCACCGCGCCGATGCGCCTCGCCCTGAGTCCGGAAACACTGTTCTGGGGCATGTGTGCTGGCCTCTCGTCACGAGCAGGGCCCTCCGGCCCACGCACGCAAAGCGTACTACTACAGGGTCGGCCCCCTGGGCCGGGTGTCATCGCGGGCCGGCCGCCCGGACGGACACACCCGGGGCGGGCGCGCGGCCGGACGGGTCCCAGGTCTACTGGAGCGCCGAACTCAGTCGCGCGACGTTGTCCACATAGCGCCCCGGCCAGGGTCGGCGCTGCCAGGTCTCCAGGTCGAGAGAAGTGCTGTCCTCGAGGTAGGCGTCCACCGCCTCGTTCATCTCGGCCACCGCCTCTCCGCCGAGGACCAGCAGGCTGATCTCGAAGTTCAGGTTGAACGACCGCTGGTCCATGTTGCTCGACCCCACCACCCCGGTGAAGTCGTCGATCAGCAACATCTTGGTGTGCAACACGGCGGGCGAGCGGAACCTGTTGATCCGGACCCCGGCCTCGAGCAACGCACGGAAGTAGGAGCGCTGGGCGTGGTGGACCAGGAACTGGTCGGCGTGTTCGGGAACGAACAGTTCCACATCGACACCCCGGAACGCCGCCGACGTCACCGCGTGGAGCAGCGCCTCGTCCGGGACGAAGTACGGACTGACGATCCTGATCCGATGCTCGGCCTGGCCGATGAGCTGGGTGAACATCCGCAGGTTGGGCTGCGTGCGGTACCCGGGCCCGGACGGGACGAGCTGAAACGCGCTGACCGGGTCGCCGGCGGTCGGGTCGCCCGCAGGACGACCGGCGGCCACCGGTAGTCCCCGGGACAGTTCCTCGAGCGTGCCGATGACCTCCCCGCACTCGGAGTACCAGTCCACGAGGAAGACCCCGTCCATCGCGCGGACGATCTCCCCCCGGACCTCCATCATGAGGTCCACCCACTCCCGCCCCAACCGGGCGTTGCGGGGACTGCCGTAATTCCGGGCGATGAGGTTCTGGGAACCGATGAACCCGCGGTCTCCGTCGACGATGAGCATCTTGCGGTGGTTGCGGAGGTCGGGCCGCCGGAACCTGCCCACGAACGGGTTGATCGGCAGCATGAGGTGGAGTTCGACCGGCGTGCGACGCAGACGCCGGCGGAGCAGCGCGAATCCCCGGTACCTCAACGAACCGAGGTGATCGACCAGCACCCGCACCGCCACCCCCCGCTCCGCGGCCTCGACGGCGGCGTCGAAGAAATCATCGGTCTCGTCATCCCAGGACTGGGCGTAGAACTCGATGTGCACGTGGTCACGGGCGGACCGCACCGCCGCCGTCATCGCCGCCAGCGACGCGGAGTAGTCCGAGTGCAGCGCCACGAAATCTCCTGACATGCAGGGGATCGCCGTGAGCGTACGGTTCATCTCGAGGATGGTCCGCACGCCGGGATCCACCCGCACCGAGTCCGGAACCGTGGGCTGGTCCTCGAGGGCCTCCTCGTAGAGCCTGTTGGCCTCCGCCTGGATGATGTGTCGTCGTCCGGTGATGTACGGGTTGCCCAGCAGCAGGAACAGCGGCACCCCGACGATCGGGATGAACAGGATCACCAGCAGCCAGGCCTGCGAGGACGCCGGTTGCCGGTTCTCCGGGACCATGCCCAGGGCCAGGATCTTGAGCGCGTACTCGGTGATGAGCAGGGCCGAGGTCACACCCGCCGGGAACGGCAGGAAGGCCAGTCGCTCGACCACGGGGTTCATGTGCCGGGCCGGGACAGGACGGCGCCTCTGGCGAGGGATCGGGGATCGACGACGCGACCGTCGGTCATGGTCCAGCGCACCACTCCCGCCAGTGCCCTCTGGGCATATACCGCGTCGGCCGATCCGAGCTCGCGGGCGCCGGGGAGGACGACGAACGCCTCGTCGTCGGCGACGGCCGCGAAGTCGGCCCGCAGGCCCGTCCGGATCTCCCCCCGGTCCTCGAGCCCGACGATCGCGGCCGTCCTCCCTGACATCCAGCAGGCCACGTCCGCGAGATCGCACCCCCTGCGCCGCGCCTCCGTCCACACGACCGACAGTCCGAGCCGGGCGGAGGCGATCGCGTCGATGGTGCCGTCTCGCAGTGCGTCCCAGAGGAGCTCGCGAGTGGCGGCGTCCCGGATCGGGGGGTCCAGCTCGGCGCCGGCGGTCCCCCCGTGGGTGACCTCCGAGACCAGGGCGAGCAGGTGCGGGCTGGTGGAGGCGGTCACCCGCAGACCCTCCGCCTTGGCCGCGCGCAGGAGTGGCAGCTCCTCGGGGTCGGCGAGGGCCCGGAGATGCAGGCGGCCGCCGGTCCCACGACAGACGTCCAGCAGGGCGGGTAGGTCCCCGATGCCGGCATCCGCCGCGAACAGACCGCCGTGACCGGCGACCTCTTCGGCCGCCGCCACCAGGTCCCGGCCGGTCAGGGTGGGGGTCCCCGCGACACCCTTGCCCTCCGCCACCGCGGAGATGCCGAAAACCCCCCGGTCCAGCAGGGCGCCGAGCCGACCCAGGTTGTCGGGCACCGCGGCACCCCACAATCCCACGTCGACGAAGGACTCCCCGGCCACGGCCTCGTGCCAGCGGTCGACCTGTTCCACGGTGGTGGCCGCCGGGTCGCCGTTCGTGCCGTAGTCGACCACCGAGGTGATCCCCCCGAGGGCGGCCGACCGGGTTCCCACCGCGACGTCCTCGGTGCTCACATGAGGGTCGACCAGACCGGGCATCAGTACGATGTCGTCGCCGAGATCGACGGTGTGGTCACCCGCCAACCCGACGTCACGCGCCTCGGACCCCGTGCGCACGGAGGAGATCACGCCTCCGTCCACCGTCACGGCGGCCTGCTGGATGCGGCCGTCGACCACGGCGCGGCGGGCGTGGATCAGGAGCTCGTACTTGGCCACGGATCGGTCCTCCTCCGTCTCGGGGGATCTCGGTGACACCGTCAGGTGCCATTGTCCCCCACGGCTGAGGTCCACCGGGCCGGGGTCGCGGGATAGCGTGAAGGGAACTCGACACCAGACCGGAGGGCCAGCCATGACCGACACCCCCAGCGGATTCGTCCCCACCGCCGACCTCGTCGACGAGATCGGGGAGGGGGTGCGCAGTTGCGACACCCAGTTCCTCGACCTCGGTGGGCGCACCGAGTTCTTCGGACCGATCTCCACCGTCCGGTGCTTCCAGGACAACGCACTGCTCAAGAGTGTCCTGGGCGAACCCGGACACGGCCGGGTCCTGGTGATCGACGGTGACGCTAGCGTGCACACCGCGCTCGTCGGAGACCTCATCGCCGAGCTCGGACGGTCCAACGGCTGGGCCGGGGTGGTGGTGCACGGGGCGATCCGCGACTCGGCGGTCATCGGCGGGATGGACTTCGGGTGCAAGGCCCTCGGGACGAATCCGCGGAAATCGTCGAAGACCGGAGCCGGGGAGCGCGACGTGACGGTGGGCTTCGGCGGGGTCGACTTCGTCCCCGGCGACATGCTCTATGCGGATTCCGACGGGATCGTGGTGCGCTGACCCACACCGACCTCGACTAGGACGCCCCCGCGAGGGACCCGATGGAGCCCACGGCGAGCTCGCCGATCGAGGCCTCCGGACCGTAGCTCCCCAGGGACCCGGGCGCGTACGAGCCGGTCGAGTTGGGCACGTCCACGGACAGGACGACCGAGCCGGTGTTGATGAGCGTCGACAGCAGATCCATCAGCGAGCCGGTACCGAACGAACCGTAGCCCAGGCTCCCCAGCGCGTCGATCGTCGCCGGATCGACCGACATGCAGCGCAGTCCGTTCTGCGTCTGGATCCACACGCAGAACGGGCCCGTCGGTTCATCGGGCGCCGCCGCCGCCGATCCGGCGCCGACGACCAGGGCGGCCGCCATCAGGGCGGACGAGGCCGCGGCGAGCATGGTGGTGCGCATGTCAGGGAACCTCCGGGTAGGCACCCCACCCGGGCGTGGGGCCGTCCTCACGCAGTGTAACGGGTATCACGGTCCGCGTCGGTCGCCCCGGAGAGTTCACGCCTCGCGTCTGATCCACCGCAGGAGCGGACCGAGGGACAGGCGGTCCGTGAGGTCCACCCCGCCCAGTTCGAGCATCGACTCCTCCTCCGGGGTGCGGTCCGCCTTCCGTCGCAGAGCCGCCAACGCGGTCTTGAGCCCCAGGCGCTGGCGGAATCCGAGCTGGTCAGGGGTCACCACGCCGCGCAACTGGAACAATTTGAGGTCGCGGAGCTGGTCGGCGGAGAACTCGCTGGACATGAGGTCTATCCGTGCGTCATCGGTGACCGGGGTGGGACCCACCATGACGACGGCGACCCGGCGACCGGCCTCCACCAGGGCCTCCCAGTTGTCCTTGATGAACGCCGACCCACCCAGACCACCGTCAGGACGCATGCCCGTCACGAGCACGACCGTCCCGGCCACCACGAGCTCGGCGGGATCCACGGAATCGTGATGGGAGCTGCGGGTCTCGAACTCCTCGGCCAACCACCCCGCGTAGCGGCGGGCCCCCGGGTCGTCGTCGTGCAGCACCACCGGGGCCGGACCGGCACCGGACGTCATCTCGGTCACTGAGCTCTCCCCTGTCCGTCCCGGGCGACCACGCGGGCCGCTCGTGCCGCGTACGCCACCACGTCGCCGTCGACCAGCCCTCGACCCCGACGCTCGTCGACGTGTCCGTTGACGGTCACCGCGCCCGACGCGACAGCGTCCTTGGCCTCCGCTCCGGAGTCGAGCAGGGACGCCAGTTTGAGGAACTGGCCCAGGGTCAGCTTGCTGCTCAGATCACACTCGACGTCGTGCACTGGTGGACCGACCCGCGGCGTCACCCGCGGGGTCCGTCCCCGTCCTGCGATATGGCGGCTCATACCGCCGAGCCTATCGGCCCCGCCCTCACGGGGCAGGACCGGTGGGCGGGGCCTGCTCCTCCGGCAGCACCACCCGGCCGCGCCGCGTCACCACGGCCAGGCCCATCCCGCCGGCGACGAGCACCGCGGCGGCCAGACCCAGTGCCACGGTCTGAACGCCGGAGATCCCCAGGGGGGACGAGTCCGACTCGTCCTCCGTCTCCGGTGAGTCCCCTTCCACCGGAAGGGGCGGGAGTTCGCTGAGGACGGGCAGATCCGTCACCTCGACCCGTGCGCCGGAGCCTGTCCCCTGTGCGGAGGCCACAGGACCGCCGGCCATGGCGAGCGACAGGCACAGCGCCACGAGTAAGGCGACGACCAGAGGGATGAACACGGCACCGGACACGGCGGCAGGGCGACGGCGGACCATGTATGCCTTCCGTGACGACGGCCGGGGCGGCCTGAAGCGAGGTGCCTCACATCTTAGGTTCTATTAAGGCAAAACGATACCCCGCGGTGCGGCCACGACCGCGCGTCCCCTGGTCAGCGCTGTGCGACGTCCGTGGGTCGCACGGGCGACGGCAGGGCGGTCTCCCCCATCAGGAAGCGGTCGACCGAGGCCGCCGCGGCGCGCCCCTCGGCGATCGCCCACACGATCAGCGATTGGCCGCGCCCCATGTCGCCTGCGACGAACACCCCGTCGACGTTGGTCGCGTACTTCTCGTCCCGGTCCACATTCCCCCGGTCGCTGAAATCCACCCCGAGGTCGGAGCACAGCCCCGACTTCTGCGCCCCCGTGAACCCCATCGCCAGCAGGACGAGATCCGCCGGGTACTCGAAGTCGGTGCCGGGCACCGCCTCGAAACGCCCGTCGACCATCTTCACCTCGGACCCCTTGAGCGCGGTCACATGGCCGCCCTCACCGAGGAACTCGGCGGTCGAGACACTGTAGATCCGCTCGCCGTTCTCCTCGTGCGCCGACGCCGTCCGGAACATCAGCGGGTAGACGGGCCAGGGGGTCGAGGCGGCACGGGTCGCGGGAGGCCTGGGCATGATCTCGAAGCTCTTGACCGACTTCGCGCCCTGGCGGGTGGCTGTTCCGAGGCAGTCGGCGCCGGTGTCGCCACCGCCGATGATGATCACATGCTTGTCCCGCGCGTGGATCTCGGGCAGACCGTCGGAGTCCACGACCGGATCACCGACGGCGGCCTTGTTGGCCAGCGGCAGGTAGTCCATCGCCTGGTGGATCCCGTCGAGCTCCCGTCCCGGGACCGGGAGGTCCCGGCGCATGGTCGCGCCGCCGCAGAGGACGACCGCGTCGAACTCCGCGCGCAGCTGCGAGGCGGTGATGTCCTTGCCCACGTTGACGCCGGGGCGGAAGACCGTGCCCTCCGCCTCCATCTGGGCGAGGCGACGGTCGATGATCTCCTTCTCCATCTTGAACTCGGGGATCCCGTAGCGCATGAGACCACCGATGCGGTCATCGCGCTCGAAGACCGTGACCGAGTGCCCGGCGCGGGTGAGCTGCTGTGCGGCCGCCAGCCCTGCGGGCCCGGACCCTACGATCGCCACCGACTGTCCGGTACGGAAGGAGGGGATCACCGGCTCCATGTCGCCGTCTTCCCACGCCTTCTCGGCGATCTCCACCTCGACCTGCTTGATCGTCACCGGTGGCTGGTTGATCCCCAGGACGCACGAACCCTCGCACGGGGCCGGACAGAGTCGACCCGTGAACTCGGGGAAGTTGTTGGTCGCGTGCAGACGGTCCACGGCCGCGTCCCACCGTCCCCGGTGCACGAGGTCGTTCCACTCCGGGATGATGTTGCCGAGCGGGCACCCCTGGTGGCAGAACGGGATGCCGCAGCTCATGCAGCGACTGGCCTGGGTCTTCAGGTCGTCTTCCGGGAGGGTCGTCGACTCGTAGACCTCCTTCCAGTCCATGATTCGCAGGTCCACCGGGCGGCGCGCGGGGAGCTCGCGTTCGGTGTGCTTGAGAAAGCCCTTGGGGTCAGCCATTTGCGGCCTCCATGATCGCCTCGTCCACGTTGCGTCCGTCCTTCTCCGCCTGCTCGATGGCGAGCAGCACGCGCTTGTAGTCGCGCGGCATGACCTTGGCGAAGTGATTCACGTTCTGCGCCCACCCGGACAGGATCTCCCGGGCGCGGGCCGAGTCGGTCTCGGCGGCGTGCTGCTCGACGATGCGGTGCAGGAACTCGACGTCCTCTGTCAGCAGCTGCTCGATCTCGACGAGTTCGTCGTTGAGGTTCGCGGGTAGCTGCCCGTCCGGGTCGTAGAAGTACGCGACACCGCCCGACATCCCGGCCGCCACGTTGCGACCGGTCGACCCGAGCACCACCACCTGACCGCCCGTCATGTACTCGCAGGCGTGGTCACCCACGCCCTCGACCACCGCGGTGACACCCGAGTTCCGGACGCAGAAGCGCTCGCCCACGATCCCCCGCAGGAAGATCTCGCCTCTGGTCGCCCCGTAGCAGATCACGTTTCCGGCGATGATGTTGTTCTCCGCCACGAAGTCCGGGGCCGCGTCCAGGGCGGGCCGGACCACGATCCGTCCCCCGGACAACCCCTTGCCCACGTAGTCGTTGGCGTCACCGAACACCCGCTGGGTCACGCCCGCGGCGAGGAACGCCCCGAAGGAGTTGCCCGCCGAACCGGTGAAGGTCAGGTCGATCGTCCCCTCGGGCAGGCCGGCCGCACCGTACGCCTTGGAGATCTCGTGACTGAGCATGGTGCCGACGGAGCGGTTGACGTTGCAGATCGGGTATCGACCGGTGGACGGACCGCTCGACGGGTCGGCGATCACCGACCGGAAGTCCTCGATGAGCGTGCGGTCGAGCACCCCCTCCAACTTGTGGTCCTGCTGCTTGGTGCAGCGCAGGTCCTGGTGCATGAAGGGGGAGTCCGCCTGGGCGAAGACCGGCTCGAGGTCCAGCTTCGCGGCCCGCTTGTTGTGCGCGAACGCCCGGGACTTGTCCAGGCACTCGGAGCGCCCGATCGCCTCGTCGAGGGATCGGAAACCCAGCTCGGCCAGGTACTCGCGGACCTCCTGCGCGACGAACTCCATGAAGTTCACCACGTACTCGGCCTTGCCGTTGAACCGCTCACGCAGCACCGGGTTCTGGGTGGCCACACCCACAGGGCAGGTGTCGAGGTGGCAGACGCGCATCATGACGCATCCGGCCACGACGAGCGGGGCGGTGGCGAAACCGAACTCCTCGCCACCGAGCAGCGCGGCGACGATCACGTCGCGGCCCGTCTTGAGCTGCCCGTCCACCTGCACGACGATCCGGTCGCGTAGCCCGTTGACCAACAGCGTCTGCTGGGTCTCTGCGAGCCCCAGCTCCCACGGCCCACCCGCATGCTTGAGCGAGGTCAGCGGCGAGGCGCCCGTGCCACCGTCGTGGCCGGAGATCAGCACCACGTCGGCGTGGGTCTTGGACACGCCCGTCGCGACGGTCCCCACGCCCTGCTCGGCGACGAGCTTGACGTGGATCCGCGCCTCGGGATTGGCGTTCTTCAGGTCGTAGATGAGCTGCGCCAGGTCCTCGATCGAGTAGATGTCGTGGTGCGGCGGCGGCGAGATCAACCCGACGCCCGGCGTGGACCCACGGACCTCGGCCACCCAGGGATAGACCTTGCCCGGCGGGAGCTGTCCGCCCTCGCCCGGCTTGGCACCCTGGGCCATCTTGATCTGGATATCGGTGCAGTTGGCCAGGTAGTTGCTGGTCACGCCGAACCGGCCGGAGGCGACCTGCTTGATGGCGGACCGGCGCCAGTCCCCGTTGGGGTCGGGGGTGAACCTCGCGATCGACTCGCCGCCCTCTCCCGAGTTGGACCGGGCGTGCAGGCGGTTCATCGCGATCGCGAGGGTCTCGTGCGCCTCCGCGGAGATGGAACCGTAGCTCATCGCGCCGGTGGAGAACCGCTTGACGATCTCCGACACCGGCTCGACCTCGTCGATGGGCACCGGCGAGCGGTCGCTCCTGAGCTCGAACAGGCCGCGCAGGGTGGCCAGACGCTCCGACTGATCGTCGACGAGCGCGGTGTACTCCTTGAAGATCTCGTACCGGCCGGAGCGCGTGGAGTGCTGGAGCTTGAACACCGTGTCCGGGTTGAACAGGTGGTACTCGCCCTCGCGCCGCCACTGGTACTCGCCGCCGATCTCGAGCTCGCGGTGGGCCGCCTCCTCGGGACGCGGCAGGAACGCGAAGCGGTGCCGACGGGCCACGTCCTCGGCGATCTCGTCGAGGCCGATCCCGTCGATCGGGCTGATCGAGCCGGTGAAGTACTCGTCACACAGCTCCTGCGACAGTCCGGTGATGTCGAACAGCTGGGCGCCCGTGTAGGAGGCGAGCGTGGAGATACCCATCTTGGACATCACCTTGAGCACGCCCTTGGCGGCCGCCTTGCGGTAGTTGGCGCAGGCCTCGACCGTGTCGATACCGGTGAGGTCGCCCGTCTTGACGAGCTCGTCGATCGACTCGAAGGCCATGTACGGGTTGATGGCGTTGGCGCCGTAGCCGAACAGCACCGCCATGTGGTGCACCTCGCGGGCGTCACCCGACTCCACCACCAGGCCGACTCTCGTGCGGGTCTTCTCCCGGACCAGGTGGTGGTGCACCGCGGCGGTCAACAGCAGCGACGGGATGGGGGCGTTGCGCTCGTCGGACTCGCGGTCCGAGAGCACGATGATCGCGGCCCCGTCGTCGATCGCCTCCGAGACCTCGCGGCGGATGCGCTCCAGCGCGATCCGCAGGCCCCGGCCGCCGTGCGCGACGTTGTAGAGCCCGCGCACGGTCACCGCACGCAACCCCGGGTGGGTGTCCCCCGCCGCCAGCAGTGAGGCGAGCTCGGCGTTGCCCAGGATCGGGTTGTCGAGCCTGATCTGGCGGCACGAGTCCGGACCGGGGTTGATGAGGTCGCCCTCGGGCCCGAGCGTCACCCCGTAGCTGGTGAC
Source organism: Dietzia sp. SYD-A1 (assembly GCF_015356725.1). Classification (NCBI taxonomy): domain Bacteria; kingdom Bacillati; phylum Actinomycetota; class Actinomycetes; order Mycobacteriales; family Dietziaceae; genus Dietzia; species Dietzia sp. SYD-A1. The sequence goes on along the minus strand of NZ_JADDKI010000192.1, from coordinate 6,471 downwards.
GAGCTCCTCGCGGATGGCGTCGAGCGGCGGGTTGGTGACCTGGGCGAACCGCTGGGCGAAGTAGTCGAACAGCATGCGGGCCCGCTGCGAGAGCACCGGCAGCGGGGTGTCGGTGCCCATCGACCCGGTCGCCTCGGCCCCGACCCGGGCCATCGGGGACACCAGGATGCGCAGTTCCTCCTCGGTGTAGCCGAAGACCCGCTGCCGCAGCACCACGCGTTCGTGGCTCATGATCTCCTGGTTGACCTGGGGGAGGTCGCCGAGGCGGATCATGCCGTCGTCGAGCCACTGCTGGTACGGGTGTTCCGCGGCCAGCTGCGCCTTGATCTCCTGGTCGTCGATGATCCGCCCCGCGGCGGTGTCGACCAGGAACATGCGACCGGGGCGCAGGCGGGTCTTGGTGACGACCTTGTCCTGCGGGATGTCCAGGACGCCGACCTCCGAGGCCATGACGACGAGGCCGTCGTCGGTGACCCAGATCCGGGAGGGGCGAAGCCCGTTGCGGTCGAGGACCGCTCCGATGACGGTGCCGTCGGTGAAGGTGATCGACGCCGGACCGTCCCAGGCCTCCATTAGCGAGGCGTGGTACTCGTAGAACGCCCGCTTGGCCGGATCCATGGTCTCGTGACGCTCCCAGGCCTCGGGGACCATCATCATCACGGCGTGCGGGAGAGTGCGGCCGGCCAGCGTCAGCAACTCGAGTGCCTCGTCGAACCGCGCGGTGTCGGACCCACCCGGGGTGCAGACGGGCAGCGCTGCCGACAGGTCCTCGATGTGCTCGCTCGACATGAGCGACTCCCGGGCCCGCATCCAGTTCTCGTTGCCGCGAGCGGTGTTGATCTCTCCGTTGTGTGCGACGTAGCGGAACGGGTGCGCGAGCGGCCAGGCCGGGAAGGTGTTGGTGGAGAACCGGGAGTGCACGATTCCCAGGGCGGACTCGACGCGCTCGTCCTGAAGATCGAGGTAGAAGTCCGGGAGCTGCTTCTCCGTCAGCATTCCCTTGTAGACGAACGTGCGGGGGCTCAGGGACGGGAAGTACACGGTCTCGGAGCCCAGGTCGCCCTTGCCGGGCCCCTTGGATCCGAGTTCGTGCTCGCACCGCTTGCGGACCACGAAGCACTTGCGCTCCAGCGCGAGCTCGGTGAGCAGGGCCCCGTCGGCACCCGCGGCCTTGACGAAGATCTGGTGGATGGTGGGCTGCGCGTCGCGGGAGATCGCCCCGACCGTCGAGTCGTCCACCGGGACCTCGCGCCATCCGATGACGGTGACCCCCTGCTCCGCGGCGATCCGCTCCACCAACCGCATGGCGTCCATCGCGAGCATCCGGGACTGGGGGAGGAAACACAGGCCGGTCGCGTACGCACCGGCCTCGGGCAGCTCCAGGTTCTGTTCCGCCCGCATCACCTCGCGGAAGAACCGGTCCGGCACCTGGATCATCAGGCCCGTGCCGTCACCGGTGTTGGCCTCGGCTCCCACCGCACCCCGGTGTTCGAGGTTCACGAGCGCGGCGATCGCCTTCTCGACGATGTCCCGGGACTGGCGTCCGTACATGTCCACGACGAACGCGACACCACAGGAATCGTGTTCATATTCAGGGCGGTACAAGCCTTTGGGGCCGGGAGTCGTCATAATCTGCTCGCCTTCGTTTGTCGACGGGCGGACTCCGTGGTGGCTGGAGCACCCGCACTCAGATCACCGTGGTGCTCTGGCCCGCAAATAATATGGGGAAAAGGGGTTAGCCGCACAATTCGGTTTCGTCAATCAACGCCGACTGACGTGGGACACGGATTCCACCCTGTGAGATTTCTCTCAGGTCGCACGTGCAACCGGCGCCGAAACGGCGACCGCCCCGCTCCGAGTGGTCCACTCGGAGCGGGGCGGAACGCGCCTCGGTTCGCCGATCGCGTGTCAGGTCACCGGATGAAGGGCAGCGGAGGCAGGGTGACACCGTCCGGCAGCACCACCTCGTAGTCTCCGAGCGATCCCGTGGTGACGATCGCCGCGTTCGCGGCCACCGCGACGCCCCCCGCGGCACCCGGTTCTCCCCCGCGACCGTTGGGGGTTGTCGGCCCGGGGGCCGGCGGCGCCTCGGGAACGGCGACCGGGGCGGGCGGCGCCATGGGCATCCCGGGCAGTGGTGGCAGGACCAGCCCGAGGTCCATGACCGACTGCCCGATCATCGGGGCGGCGGCGATCGAACCACCGACGAGGACCACCGGCAGCAGGATCGGCAGTGACCCGACCGCGGAACCGACCGTCGAACCCAACGGGGCCAGGGATGCGGTCAGGGAACCGACCGGGGCGAGCGACCCCTCGACGGAACCCGGTTCCAATGAACCCGTCGGGAGAGAACCCTCCACCGAGCCTTCGTCGAGCGAGCCGGGCTCCAGCGACCCGGGTTCCAACGACCCCTCGAGGGAGCCCTCCAGCGACCCGGCCTCGGAGCCCACCGACAGCGGCGCCAGTGAGGCGGGATCGAGCGACCCCGGCTCCAGGGAGCCCTCGAGCGAACCCTCATCGGACCCCGCGGACAGCGGCGCGAGCGAGGCCGGATCGAGCGACCCCTCGCCCCCCTCCGAACCGAGCGCGAGGAGCACGGTCAACGCCACGAGCGAACCGGCCTGGACGGATCCCGGCTCGAGAGATCCCTCATCCGAACCCGCGGACAGCGGCTCCAACGAACCGGGTTCCAGCGATCCTGGCTCCAGTGAGCCAGGCTCCAGCGAACCGGGCTCCAGCGAGCCCTCGAGCGAACCCTCATCCGACCCCGCGGACAGCGGCGCGAGCGAGGCCGGATCGAGGGAGCCCGGCTCAAGGGAGCCTTCCAACGAACCCTGCCCCAGCGAGCCGGGGTCGAGGGAGCCGGGCTCGAGGGAACCGGGCTCGAGGGAACCCTCGAGGGACCCTTCTTCACCGGATCCCGCCGACCCGAGCAACAACTCGAGATTCAGTCCCAGTCCGAGGTCGAGCGACCCCTCCTGAGCACCTGCGACCGCCGGGGACCCGGATGCCGCGAGAAGGGCCGCGCCGGCAACGGCCGCCGCACGAATGTGTAGTGCACGTTTCGATGACATCTTCGGTCCTCTGTTCGGTCGGTGTCTCCACGCGGGATGGCTAGCACCAATCCCCCTGCCTCATACCCACATCGTGGAAACTCAGGATAGTGTTACCTTCATCACAGTTCCACCGGTGCGGGCGCGGCATTCTCCTCGCGGTCGTCGGCCAGGCACCCGGCACCGCCTAGGCTCGGCGCGTGACCACCCCGCCCGACACCCCGTCGCCCCGGATTCGACCGCTGCGCCGGATGGCGGACGGGACCGTCAAGCAGACGAACCCCTTCACCGGCACCGAGGTGTGGACGGTCCCGGGCCGCGGTAACCGCCCCGTCGACCATCACCCCGGCGAGGTCCGCCCGGTGGACCCGGTCGCCCCGGAGGCTCACTGCGCGTTCTGCGTGTCCCGACTTCGCGAGACCACCCCGGAGAAGTCGCGCCTGGTACGCGACGGCAGCACATGGAGGACCCTCGACCGGGTCGCCCCGGACCAACTCGACCTGACGACGCCCGAGTTCAGGCTCTTCGGGAACCTCTTCGAGATCGTCTCGCTCGACTACTGGAAAGCGGTCCACGGCTATCGGATCCCGGCCGGAGCCTCCGCGCATCAGTCCGCCTACCTCGAGACCGAGGCCGGTGTCGAACACGTCCGTTCGCTGCTCCGGACCCGGATCGCGGCAGCACAGGGGGATCCGTCCATCGTCGATGCCATGGATACCGCGGAACTGGCCGCGCGCTCGGAGAGCTTCTTCGGCGGCTGCCACGATGTCGTGGTGGCCCGCCGCCACCTCGTCGAGGGCGCCGCCACCACCGGGGGGCATGCCTCCTCGGGATCCCTCGACCCGGCCGAACACCAGCACTTCATCGCGTTCACCGTCCGCGCCATGCGGAACCTGTACCGCGACAACCCCCACGCCCGATACGTGTCGGTGTTCCAGAACTGGCTGCAGCCGGCGGGCGCGTCGTTCGCCCATCTGCACAAGCAGCTCGTGGCGATCGACGAGATCCCGGCGAAGACCGTTCGCGAGGTGGCCGCCCTGGAGAGCGAACCGGACCTCTACGACATCCTCGGGATCGGTCTCGCGGTCTCGGAGGGACTGGTGGTGGCGGCCAACGAGCACGCCGTGGCGGTGGTCGGGGTGGGGCACCGGTATCCCGCCCTCGTCGTCTACTCGCGGTCGGCGGCGAGCGATCCGTGGGAACACTCGCCGGAGGAACTCCGCGGGGTCTCCGATCTGCTGCACGCCTGCCACGCCGCCACGGGCCCTCTGGTGCCGACAAATGAGGAGTGGCACACCCGACCTCCCGGCGTCGCCGCCCCGATGCCGTGGCGGATCGTGCTCAAGTGGCGGATCTCCACCCCGGCCGGGTTCGAGGGGGCGACCGGGATCCACGTCAACACCATCGACCCGTGGGCCCTGCGTGATCGGGTCGCGCCGCGGCTGGAGCAGTTGCGCGCGTCGGGTCTGATCGCCGACATGGCGCTCGGGGCCGAGTGCGGGGACGTGAAGGGGACGAGGCCCCTCGGGTGAGACCGAACCAGGGCGCCGTCGGCCGGGAACGGGGGCCGTCGACTAGATCGCGCGACGCGCCCGGCCCCGGGGGAGCCTGGCCGCGGTGGCCTCTCGGATGCCCGGCACGGAGGCCGGGATGACGACGGGGCCGGAGAGCGCCGGGTCGAGCAGCATCGCGGTCGGCGTCTCCTCCGAGCCCATGTTGATGCTGCGGCAGAGCTCGTAGGCGTCCTCGTCCCGCCAGATGTTCACCCAGTGCACCTCGAGGCCCTCCCGCGCGGCGCGCCGCCGCAGTGCGGAGGAGTACGGACACCCGGGGCGCCACAGGACCACCACGGCGTGCTCGGTGCAGGCGCTGCGCACCGACTGAAGGGGCTCGTGACCGGTCATCCTGAGCGGAGAGTTCCACAGTGCCACCACGGTGGTGAGGGCCAACACCAGCAGCGCCGGTGCGGCTCCGTGACCGAAACCCACGATGATCCACGCGAGCGCACACCCGACTGCCACGACGGCCACGGGGCCGAACCAGTGGCCGGGGACGATCTCGCGCCCCGCTCGTGCGAAGGGGTGTGTCACGCGCACGACCATACGCGTCCGCGTTCCGGGTTCGCCCGCGCATTGACCGAATTGTGATGCGTCCACGATCGGCTCTCCGGTCGTCGCGGGTGGCGGTAGCGTCGGTGCCATGACGGACTCACGCCCGCCGACCCGCACCCCGCAGACCCGCACCCGAAAGGTCCGCGACCTCACCGGGCCGGGTATCACCACGGCGTTCGGGATGGAGGGCACCGATCTGGGGATCACGGCCCGGACACCCTCCGGGCGCCTGCTCGCCGTGTTCGGCGACACCTTCGCGGGGGCGGGGGTGGGTGCCCCCCACGTGGGTCGGCCCCACCCCGGGATCGCGCAGTGCACTCCCACCACCGACGAGCGGCCCGGGCCGGGGAATCCGGACTGGAGATCCCCCGTCGGCCTGTTCGCGGACGACATCGATGCGTCCGGTGGCCTGGTGTGGACGGGTGCGGCCGGCCCCGGCCCACCGGACTACGCGGGTCAGCTCGTCGACTACGTCCACGGGCGCGGCTGCTCCACGGTCCTGCCCGGTGATGTCCTCACCCTCGGTGACACCATGTATCTCCAGGTGATGGTCAACGAGGGTCTCGGGACGGTCACGCGGACCGAGATCCACCGCTCCGTCGACGACGGCGACACCTGGGAGCCGACCGGCGTCACGTTCTCCCCCCTGCTCGAGGGCGGGCACCGTCAGCTGTGGACCTGGGAGTCGGGCGGGGACGGATTCGTCTACGTGCTGTCGACCGGTTTCCAGCGGGACAAGGGGGTCATCCTGATGCGGGTCCGCGAGGAGGACCTGGCCGACCCCGGCGTCAACGGATGGCAGTCGTGGGGTTTCCGAGACGGGGCATGGGCCTGGGGCAACCCCACCACCATCGTGCTGCCGGGCCGTATCGGCGAGATGTACCTGCGGCGGTGCGAGGACTTCTGGACCCTGACCTACTTCGACGCGGAGCACTACCGGATCGACTGCCTCACTTTCGCGCACATCGGAGTGGACCTCCTGGACCGCTCGGTGACCGCCCACACGACGCTCCTGCACGGGTGTGCCTGGGGCGACGAATCCGACGGATCTGATCCGACCGCCGGCCCGGCGCGGGTCGCCCAGCTCTACTGCGGTTGCCCCGTCCCCGGGTCCACCCCGGAGGAGTGGCACCTCGTGGTGAGCCAGTGGAACACCCACGACTCGGCCGCGGGCCCCGCCGGTTGGCCGTACCGATCGATGCAGTTCGTGGGCTCCATCCCCCGACCGCCGGGGGCGTCCGGGCCGGGGTGACCCGCCGCCGGCGGGTGCGACCAGCCCGCTAGGAGCGTGGGTCAGTAACACGCCA
>NZ_JADDKI010000191.1:0-5011 GCF_015356725.1 Dietzia sp. SYD-A1 | reverse complement strand
TCGATGTGCTCCGCCGCTGTTTCCCGAGCCGGTTCGCCGACTGGAAGCCCGCGCTCAGACCTTCTGGTCGAGCTTGAGTGTGCGGGTCGACCGCTCGAACTGCTCGGCGAACAGACCCGGTTCGGCGGCCAGGTCGCGCCCGAGGGACGGGATCATCTCCTCGAGCGCGGGCTTCCAGTCGGCGAACCGGCTCGGGAAACAGCGGCGGAGCACATCGACCATCGCGTCGACCGCGGTCGAGGCACCGGGGGAAGCACCCAGCAGACCGGCGATCGACCCGTCGGCCGCGTTGACCACCGCGGTCCCGAACTCGAGCGTGCCACCGCGACCGTTGGGCTTGATCACCTGGACGCGTTGCCCGGCGACGACCTTCTCCCACTCCCCGTCCTGCGCGGACGGCACGAAATCGCGGAGTGCGTCGACACGCGCGCCGTGGTTCTTGGCCAGCTCGGTGATGAGGTACTTGACCAGGCCCATCTCGGTGAGGCCGATGTTGGCCATGGGCAACAGGTTCCCCGGCCGGACGCTCGAGGGCAGGTCCAGGAAACTGCCCATCTTGAGGAACTTCGGGGTCCATCCGGCGAACGGGCCGAAGAGCAGCCCCTTCTTGCCGTCGATGACACGGGTGTCGAGGTGCGGCACCGACATCGGTGGCGCACCGACCGACGCCTGGCTGTAGACCTTGGCCTGGTGCTGGTCGATGAGGTCGGGATTGGTGCAGCGGAGCCACTGGCCTCCGACGGGGAACCCGCCGATGCCCTTGATCTCCGGGATACCCGACTTCTGCAGGAGGTGCAGGGCCCCGCCGCCCGCTCCCACGAAGACGAACTTCGCGTCCACCGTGCGCTCGTCCCCGGTGTGGCGGTTGGCAACGGTCAGCCGCCAGGTCCCGTCGGTGTTGCGCTCGAGGTCCTTGACCTGGTTCTGGTAGTGGACCTCGGTGCCGGTCCTGGTCAGGTACTTCACGAACTGACGGGTGAGAGCACCGAAGTTCACATCGGTGCCGTTGTCGAAGTAGCTGAGGGCGAAGGGCTGCTCCGGGGAGCGGCCCCGGGCCATGAGGGGAACACGACGCTCGAGCTCCCCGAAGTCGGTGGTGTGGCCCATCCCGGGGAACAGGGGGTGACCCGCGAGCCTGTCGTACCGCTTCTGCAGGTACGCCTGGCCGGCCTCGCCGGAGACGAAACTCATGTGCGGGACCGGGCGGATCCACTCCGTCGGGTCACCGAGGATCGTGTTCTCCACGGCATAGGACCAGAACTGCCGGGAGACCTGGAACTTCTCGTTGACGCTCACGGCCTTGGTGATGTCCACGTCGCCGTCGGCGGTCTTGGGCGAGTAGTTGAGTTCGCAGAGCGCGGAGTGGCCGGTCCCGGCGTTGTTCCACGCATCGGACGACTCCAGCGCGGGGCCCTCGAGGCGCTCGAAGATCTCGATCTGCCAGTCGGGCTGGAGGCGACGCAGGAGAGCACCGAGCGTCGCGCTCATGGTGCCCGCGCCGATGAGCGCCACATCAGTCGTTCCGTGCTTTGCCACCTGGTCTGAAGTCACCGGCTACCCTCGCTATTTGGTCGTGGACCCGAATCGGACACGTCACGGGCCCGTCCTGGGACCCCGCGTCCACCGGGTCCCAAGACTACTCACCGGACCTCCCCCTCGGCACACCGGACTAGGGTGGTCGTCGTGTCTCCGCCCTCCCCCGATGCCGTCGCCCCCACCGGATCCGATGCGCGGTGGATCCCGGACCTGCTGGGGCCGTCCTACCGTCGTCTCGAGCTGCCACTCGGGACCGATCCGGACGGTGAGGGACCCATCTCCGCCACCCTGGTCCGGCACGAGGACTCACCGGATCAGCCGGTCGCGGCGCTGCTGGTGGTCCACGGACTGTCCGACTACTTCTTCCACACCCATCTCGCCGAGTTCCTCGCCGATCGGGGGATCGCCACCTACGGGGTGGACCTGCGCAAGTGCGGCCGCTCCAGGCGGGACGGACTGACGCCGCACTTCATCACCGACCTGGAGAGATACGACGAGGAACTCGACCGGTCGCTCGACGTGATCACCGCCGACCACCCGGGTCTGCCTGTCCTCGTGGCCGCGCACTCTACCGGAGGGCTCGTGGTGCCGTTGTGGCTCGCCCGCCGCCGCGACAGGGGCGCACTGGATCCCGTCGTCGGGCTGGTCCTGAACTCTCCCTGGTTCCAGCTCGACCTGCCCGACCGCGCGCGCCGGCTGGTGGACCCGGTCATCCGTGCCCTCGGTTCCGCCAGGCCCTACTACCGGCTCCCGCTGAAGACCTCGGACCGGTACGTGGTGAGCACCCACATCGATCATGACGGGGACTTCCACTTCGACACCGAGCTCAAACCCCCGGGCGGGGTGGGGGTCCGGGCCGGCTGGCTCGCGGCCGTCCGCCGCGCGCAGAAGCGCCTGCAGGCCGGGGTCGACCTCCCTCTGCCCGTCCTCCTGCTGCGGTCCACGGCCTCCTCCGTGGGCACCCACCGCGGGGACGGGCCGCCCGACGTCGACACCGACCTGATCCTGGACGTGCGGTCGATGGAGCGGTTCGCCGACCGTGTCTCGGACCGGGTCACGGACATCCCCGTCGACGGCGCCCGACACGACGTGTTCCTCTCCCGCGCGGACGTGCTCGAGGTGGTCTTCGGACACCTCGGCGACTGGTTGGACCAGATCCTCGCACCCCACACCAAGGAGTCCTGACGACAATGACCCAGACCCCCTCCCGTCACTTCGACCTCGTCGTGATCGGTACCGGAAGCGGGAACTCGCTGATCGACGAGTCGTTCGCGGACAAGTCCGTGGCGATCTGCGAGAAGGGAACCTTCGGCGGGACGTGTCTCAACGTGGGCTGTATCCCCACGAAGATGTTCGTCTACGCCGCGGACACCGCCGTCTCGATCACCCACTCGAGCACGTACGGGATCGACTCCACCCTTGACGGTGTCCGGTGGCCCGACATCGTCTCGCGGGTGTTCGATCGTCGGATCGACCCCATCGCCTCGAGCGGTGAGGACTACCGACGGAACCGGTGCGACAACGTCACGGTGTATGACGGTCACGCGAGGTTCGTGGGTCCGCGCACCATCGACACGGGGACCGGGGAGATCATCACGGCCGACTCCGTCGTGATCGCCGCGGGGGCCCGGCCCCTGATCCCCCGGATCGTCACCGACGCCGGCGTCGCCTACTACACCAGCGACGATGTCATGAGGATCCCCGAGCTCCCCAGGTCGATGGTGATCCAGGGCTCCGGCTTCATCGCCTGTGAGTTCGCCCACGTGTTCTCGGCTCTCGGTGTCGAGGTGACCGTGATCGGCCGGTCGGACGTCCTGCTCAAGCACGTGGACCGGGAACTGGCGGAGCGGTTCACCGACCAGGCCCGACTGAGGTGGGACGTCCGGCTCGGGCAGCAGATCACCACGATGACCGCGACCGGCGCGGACCGGCGCGGCGTCGAGGTCACCTTCGAGGACGGGTCGACCTGTTCCGGCGACGCACTCCTGGTGGCGACCGGCCGGATCCCGAACGGCGATCTCCTGGGACTCGAGGCGGCCGGGGTGGAGATGGACATCGAGCGGGTCCGCGTCGACGAGTACGGCCGTACCACGGCCGACGGCGTGTGGGCCTTCGGGGACGTGAGCTCGCCGTACCAGCTCAAGCACGTGGCCAATCACGAGCAGCGGGTGGTCGGGCACAACCTGCGGCACCCGGACGACCTCCATCCCGTGAACCACCGACACGTGCCATGGGCGGTGTTCACCTGGCCCCAGATCGCCTCGGTGGGTCTGACGGAAGTCGAGGCCCGGGAGGCGGGATTCGACATCACGGTGAAGGTCCAGGACTACGGCGACGTGGCGTACGGCTGGGCCATGGAGGACTCGGTCGGATGCTGCAAGCTCATCGCCGACCGGGCGACCGGACTACTCCTGGGCGCCCACATCATGGGCGCCCACGCGCCGTCCCTCATCCAGATCCTCATCCAGGCCATGGAGTTCGAGATCACCGTTCCCGAACTCGCGCGTCGTCAGTACTGGATCCACCCCGCGATGGCCGAGGTGGTCGAGAACGCCCTGTTGGGTCTGGACTTCCCGGACCGGGGCTTCTGAGCCGACGTCGGGGCCACCGCGCCGACCACGCGGGGTCAGCTCCCGCTCGGTAGCGTCAACACCTCGACGCCGTCCTGAGTGACCAGCACGGTGTGTTCGAACTGGGCGGTCCACGCCTTGTCCGCCGTGGTGACGGTCCAGTCGTCGTCCCAGACGTCGAACCCCGGACCACCCAGGGAGATCATCGGCTCGACGGTCAGGGTCATACCGGGCTCGAGGACCTCGGTCCGCGACGGGTCGTCGTAGTGGAGCACCACCAGGCCGTTGTGGAACGTGGGCCCCACGCCGTGCCCGGTGAACTCCCGGACGACCGTGTAGTCGAACCGTCGTGCGTAGGACTCGATGACGCGCCCGATCACGTTGACCTCCCGGCCGGGCCGGATGGCCCTGATCCCCCGGTCCATGGCCTCCCGGGTCCGTTCGACCAGCAGCCTGTTCCCCTCCGAGACGTCGCCGGCCAGGAACGTGGCGTTGGTGTCACCGTGCACCCCGTCGATGTAGGCGGTGACGTCGATGTTGACGATGTCACCGTCCATGATCACCGTGGTGTCGGGGATGCCGTGGCAGATCACCTCGTTGAGGGAGACGCAGCTGGACTTGGGGAAGCCCTTGTACCCCAGGGTCGACGGGTAGGCGCCGTGATCGCACATGTACTCGTGGGCGATCCGGTCGATCTCGTCGGTCGTGACGCCGGGCGCCACAGCTCGCCCGGCCACGGCGAGGGCGTCGGCCGCTATGGTGCACGCGGTGCGCATCGACTCGATCACCTCGGGGGTCTGCACCCACGGCTCACCGTTGGCCTCGTCGACGCGGTCGCGCCAGACGTACTCCGGCCGTGGGATCGACTCGGGCACCGTCCGGATCGGGGTGGGGTCACCGGGGAC
>NZ_JADDKI010000190.1:0-1664 GCF_015356725.1 Dietzia sp. SYD-A1 | reverse complement strand
CCCCGCTGATTCACGGGCCGGTGTGACTGCTGCTGTCGGGTGACGGCGGGCTTGTTTTCGCGTGTGGGCGTGCGTGTGTGCCGGCTGGCGCTGCCGGTGGGCGGGTCTCCGGTGGTGCTGTCGTGGGCGGGCAGGTGAGGTCAGGCGGGTTTTGGGATCGCGGCGATCGTGTTGAACACTGCGACGATGGCGGTGGCCCACGGCCACGTTTCGGGAATCTTCACGCGCCGCCGCCGGCCACTACGGACCAGTCGGGCTGCCACGTGAAGGAAGCGGTAGCGCAGCGCTTTGGGCTCGCACAAGGCCAGAACTGCGGCGTCGCCGGTGCAGGCGAGCATCCGTGTCCAGGCCACCAGGTCAGCGGCGATCATCACCGCCACCAGCCAAGCCTGGTTGAGAGCGAACTCGCGTGAGGGCAGACGGCCGAGCCCGGTGTCTTTGGCGTGTCGGATCCGGTCCTCGACCCGGGCGTGAGCCCGGTGTCTGGCCTCGAGGAACTGAAGCTGACCGGTGGCAGTGTTGGTGACGAATGCCTGGTAGCGCCACCCGTCGATCTCCTCGAACATCGACAACTGAGCACCCGGGTGGGGCCGTTCGCGGCGGACGATGACTCGCATTCCGTCTGGCCACTTGGCGAGCATCCTGGGGCTGAGAAAGCCGGTCAGTTCGGCAACCTCGGCCCCGTCTCGGATGTCGCCGGAGGGATTCAATGCCGGCCCCCACGCAGCCTCTGGGCAGATCGCGATGGCCCGGCGTAGCGGGGCAGTGATGGAGAACCCGACCGAGTACTCCACCCGTCGACCGCGGATGCCGTTCTGTTCGGTGATCCAATCCAGAAGGTCATGGGAGGCGCCTGCACCGTCGGATCGAATCAGCAGGTCACGGCGGTGAGCGGCGGGGATCTGCGCGATCGCCTGGCCCAGGACGTCGATGTGGTCAGCCGCGGTGTTGGACCCGGCATTGCCCGGGCGCAGGCTCGCGGCGAGGAACTCCCCTGTGTTGTCGCACCACACGCCGATCGGGTGGTAGCCGAACGTGCGCTTATACGTCGGAGCTGCATGTTCCTTCTCGCTGTGGGTGACCACGATGGTGGCATCCACATCGAGCACGACCGTCGATCCCAGATCCCGCCCCGCACACGCCGATGCGGGCACCCCGCCGGGCAGGCGGGACCACACGTGACGGCGGGTGCGGGCACGCGCGACCTGGATCTTCTTGCGCTTGCTGGCAGTGATCTCATCGAGTGTGCGCCACACCGTCGGGGCCGAGGCGACCGGGCCCAGGGCCTCGGATTGGTGGCGCAGGACGCCGATGTCTGAGATGGATTCGCCGCCATCGGCGAGCATCACCGCGGTGTCGATCAGCACCCGGCCGCGGTCGTGGATCGGGATGAACCGGCGGCGGGCCATGGCCCCTGACAGCTCGGCGGTCAGACCGACCTGATCAGCCAGAAGTCGAGGCGCGATGGCCCCGGCGTGGGCGATCACCCCGACACCATCAGCAGTAACGGACAGACCGGCCGACCACGAAGTACGCTTCACCTACCGAGTGCTTTCTGCTGGAGAACATGGAACCTTAGACAAGTCCCAGTTTCCCCTGTTCAGGAAGCACTTCGGTCTATTTTCGCCCAGCGATCCGCAGATCCCCATGAAACACCGGGGCTA
>NZ_JADDKI010000018.1:0-4441 GCF_015356725.1 Dietzia sp. SYD-A1 | reverse complement strand
GGCCGGGCGCGTGTGCCGGCCGGGCGCGCGTGCCAGCCGGGTGCGGGTGCCGGCCCGCGCGCGGGAGAGGAACTTATCCGGCTCCTGCCGTCCGGATCGTCCACGCGTACTCGAACGCGGTCTGGCGCCAGCGCTCGTACCGCCCGGAGACGCCACCATGGCCGGCACTCATCTCGCAGCGCAACAGGACCGGGCGCTCCGCGGAATCCGCCGAGGTGGACACCGCCCGGAGCCTGGCCACCCACTTGGCGGGCTCCACGTAGAGCACCCGGGTGTCGTTGAGCGAGGTCACTGCCAAGATCGCCGGGTAGTCCTTGGCCTCGATGTTCTCGTACGGCGCATAGGACGCCATGTAGTCGTAGACCTCCGGCGAATGCAGAGGATCCCCCCACTCGTCCCACTCGATCACCGTGAGCGGCAGCTCGGGCATGAGGATCGAGGTGAGCGGGTCGACGAACGGCACCACGGCCTGGATTCCCGCGAACAGATCCGGCGCCAGGTTGGCCACGGCGCCCATGAGCAGTCCACCAGCGCTCCCGCCCTCGGCCACCAGACGATCCGGCGCGGTGAGGCCGGAGTCGATCAGGTGCCGGGCGCAGTCGACGAAGTCGGTGAAGGTGTTCCGCTTGGTCAGGGTCTTGCCCTGCTCGTACCAGAGCCGCCCCATCTCCCCTCCGCCCCGCACGTGGGCCACGGCGTAGGCCATACCCCGGTCCAGCAGCGAGAGCCTGGCCACCGAGAAGGCGGGGTCGATGCTGGTCTCGTAGGACCCGTAGCCGTACAACAGGGTCGGGACCTGCTCTCCCGCGTCGATCCTCTCCGCCGTGCCCACGGACATCACGAGGGAGATGGGCACCCGGGTGCCGTCCGTCGCGGTGGCCCAGTCCCGGCGCTGCACATACCCGGCCGGGTCGTAGCCGCCGAGCACCTCCTGCTCGCGCAACAGCGTCCGCTCCCCCGTGGCCAGCGCCAGGGAGTAGACGCGGCCCGGGGTGACGAACGAGCCGAACCCGAACCTCAGCACCGGCGCGTCCCACTCCGGGTTCGACCCGGGGCCGGAGGTGAACAACTCCTCGTCGAAGTCCACGGGGGTGAACTCCGAGTACGCACCCACCCCGTCGGTCGAGGCGGGGTCCAGCGGCATCAGCGCGAACCGCGGCAACGCCCCCTCCCGGTACCCGAGCACCAGCACACGGGCGAACGCGTCGACCCCTTCCACCCGCACGTCGTCGCGGTGCGACACGAGTGGATCCAGGTCGCGGAAGTCACGGTCGACCGGACCGGCCGGCGCCTCGACCACCGCGAAGTTGGGAGAGCCCGCGTTGTGCGTGATGAGGAAGCGGTCCTCACCGCCCACGACCGCGTGCTCCACCTCGTACTCGACGCCCTCCTCGCGGGGACGCACGCACCAGAACTCGCCCGCCGGCTCGGCGGAGTCCATGCACCACACCTCGGTGGTGATCTTGGACCCCGCGGCGATCTGCAGGTACTTCTCGCTGCGAGTCTCGCCGATCCCGATCCAGTAGGACTCGTCGGGCTCGTGGAACACCTCGTCGTCGTGGTCCCGGCCCGTCCCGAGGCGGTGACGCCACACGGTGTCGGGACGCCACGCCTCGTCGACCGTCACGTAGAACACGTACTGACCGTCGCGTGACCAGGTGACACCGGCCGCGATACCCGGGATCTCCTCCGACGGCGCCGTGTAGTCGGGATCCAGGGAGCGGAAACGCAGGGTGTAGCGCTCGTCCCCCTCGGTGTCGGTGGCCCAGGCCAGCGCGCGGCCGTCGTGGCTGACCGAGAACGCTCCGAGCGCGAAGTAGTCGTGCCCCTCGGCCTCGGCGTTACCGTCCAGCAGCAGCTGCTCGCCGGGCAACTCGACACCGGGGGAGACCTCCGGCGGCACCCATCCGGCCGGGTCTCCGGGGTCCGCCTGGTACTCGGGCGGCACGGGGACCCGGCAGTGGCGGGCGTAGGACAGTCCCTCCGAGGTCCGGGTGAAGTACCACCAGCCGCCGGACCGCACGGGGACCGACATGTCGGTCTCCTTGACCCGGGAGCGGATCTCTTCGTAGACCGCGTCCTCGAGTGGCTTCTGACCTTCCGTCATCGCGTCGGTGTACGCGTTCTCCGCCTCGAGGTACTCACGGGTCGCCGGAGCGTCCTTGTCCCGCAGCCACTCGTAGTCGTCCACGAAGACGCGGCCGTGATGCTCGCGGCGGTGGGGTCGGCGCTCGGCCCGGGGGGCCGCCGGCACTCGCCGAGGTTCGGGCGTGTCGACCCCGCCGAGAGGGGTGGTGTCGGCCCCGCTGCCCGTGGCGTCGAAGGCGCTCACGCGGTCTCACCACCGAGCCAGTCGGTGAACCGCAGGCCGGAGATCCGCTCGTACGCCTCGATGTATCGCGCCCGGGTCGCCTCCACCACCTCCGGCGGGAGCGGGGGCGGCGGAGAGTCCGAGGACCGGTCCCAACCCGAGTCAGGGCCGGTGAGCCAGTCGCGGACGAACTGCTTGTCGAAGCTCGGCTGGACGCGGCCGGGCTCGTACCCGTCCGCCGGCCAGTACCGGGAGGAGTCCGGGGTGAGCACCTCGTCGGCCAGGATCAACTCGCCTCCGGACACGCCGAACTCGAACTTGGTGTCCGCCAGCAGCACCCCGCGCTCCGCGGCCATCTCGGCGGCGCGCGCGTACACCTCCAGGGTGGCGGTCCGGAGCCTGTCGGCCAGCTCGTCACCGACGATCGCCGAGAGCTGTTCGAACGAGATGTTCTCGTCGTGGTCGCCCACCGCGGCCTTGGTGGCCGGGGTGAAGATCGGTTCCGGCAGCCGGCTGGCCTCCACGAGACCTTCCGGCAATTCGACGCCGCACACCGACCCGGACTCGACGTACTCGGCCATCCCGGACCCGGTCAGATAGCCGCGGGCCACGCACTCGGCGGGCACCATGTCGAGGCGGCGTACGACCATCGCCCGGCCGAGGACCTCGGCGGGGATCCGTTCGTCGTCGCACGGCCCCGCCAGGTGGTTCGGCACGTCGAGGGCGTCGAAGAAGTAGGCGCTCATGGCCGTGAGAACCCGTCCCTTGTCGGGGATCGGCGTGCTCAGCACGTGGTCGTACGCCGAGATCCTGTCCGTGGCCACCAGGAGCAGCGTCTCGGCGTCGACCTCGTATAACTCACGGACCTTCCCGGCGGCGAGATGGCGGTAGGAGGAGAGCTCGGGTCGCATGGGGGCCAGCGTAGTCGGCGGGTGCCGGGGCGTCCGACCCGCCGATCGGTGTCGGTCCGGGCGGCGGGTCTCAGCCCAGCCGCGCGTCCAGCCACTCCCCTAGCGCCGCGTACGCCTCGTCCGCGCAGAGATCGTTGAACAACTCGTGGAGGCCGCCCTCGAACTCCCGGTAGGTGATCTCCGGCCGCGGGTCGTGGTCCGACCCGGCCACCTGGGCGAACCGCCGGGCTCCCTTCGGTGAGGTGATGGAGTCCGCCGACCCGTTGATCACCAGGGTCGGCAGCCGCAGGGAGCTCGAACGCTCCAGGAACCTCTGCCCGCCCGCGAGCAGCGTCCCGGCGGCCAGGGCCGGCACCCCCTTGTGGTGAACGAGCGGGTCCGAGGTGTAGTCGGCGACGTACTCGGGCACGCGGGAGATCTCGCTCGGATCCAGCTTCTCCACCGGCAGGAACGGCAGGAGCCGGGCGATCACCGGGGCCGCGGCCTTCAGGGGCGCGGGGGTACCCTCACCCACCACGATCCCGGGAGAAGAGAGGATCAGCCCCGCGAGGTCCCACGGGCGTCGGAGGGCGGACTCCCCCGCGATCAGCCCACCCATCGAGTGCCCCATCAACAGCCGCGGCAGGGATCCCGTGCCGTCGCCGGCGGGGGTGCGGGTCCACTCCACGACCGCGTCGCGGACCGCGAGGTTGTCCCGGATATGGGTTTCCGTCGCGATCCTGGCCCGCGGACCGGGCGCGGTCCCGTGACCCCGGAGGTCGTAGGTGACCACGCAGACGCCGCG
This sequence comes from Dietzia sp. SYD-A1, assembly GCF_015356725.1. NCBI lineage: Bacteria > Bacillati > Actinomycetota > Actinomycetes > Mycobacteriales > Dietziaceae > Dietzia > Dietzia sp. SYD-A1. The sequence goes on along the minus strand of NZ_JADDKI010000018.1, from coordinate 435 downwards.
ATCGGCCAGGAACCGCACGGTCCGCCCGTACCGGCCGGAGTGCTCTCCGAAGCCGTGGACCAGCAGGAGCAGGGCCCGTGGGGTCTCGGCGTGATGCAGGGTCGCCTGCAGACCGGAGGTACCGGGGACGGGGATGACGGTCTCGCGCATGCGCCGAGACTAGCGCCCTCGGGCGCCCGTCCTCCCCCAAAGGTGCCAACCGGATCTCCACCTCGGGCGTCAAGACGGGCGTCCGCACGCGGACGAGCATGGAGCGGGTCCGAGAGATCCGTCCGGAGACGGTCCGGACGCCCACGACTCAGGAGGTCCCCGTGGTCCCCACCACTCCCGCGCCGGCGCCGGAACCCACATGCGACCGGGGCCGCACCCGACCTCGCGTCCGTCGCGCTCACCGGTCGGCCGGGGCGGTGGTCGCGGCGGTGGCCGGAGCGGTGG
>NZ_JADDKI010000189.1:0-32375 GCF_015356725.1 Dietzia sp. SYD-A1 | reverse complement strand
AGCCCGCCGTCACCCGACAGCAGCAGTCACACCGGCCCGTGAATCAGCGGGGTTAGGTCATACTTATGTGCATCCTGAGGCATATCTGGCTTCAGACTCATTCGTCAAAGGGGTCGCGGTGGAAGACATTCAGGTGGATGGGAGTGGCGATCTTCGGTGTTCAAACTGTGGCGGGAAGAGCTTTACGCGAAAGCGCACCAGGAGAGCGAAGATCCTCGGCGCCACCGCTGGCGTAGCGACGGTGGGCGTAGCGGGCTTGGCTGCTCCTCTCGTCGCAACGCAAAAGCTTTACTGCCAATCGTGCGGTACGTACAACCGCATGGGGGCAGCCAAGCCGTACAAGCCGAAGTCGCCATCACCGGCGAAGCCTGCGACGTCGAGCCCCGTTAGCAGCAGTACTCGGACCCCGGGCCGGCCACCAAGGAAGTCCTCCAAGTCCGAAGATATATTGTTCACGCTTTTTCTAGCCGGATTGTTCCTTGCTCTCTTTATTTGGGCGTTCACCGCAGGAAGTATCCTTTGGTCAATCGTGACCGGACTTCTCTTGGCCTTCTGCGTCTTCCTTGTCTTCACTGCAGTCACATTGGAGCGATCAGATGTGTCCCCTCCAAGGCCAGGTGCACGGGACGCAGACGCGGCCTGACCGGCGAGCAGGTCGCCGAAGCGCGGGACCGCCTCAAAGCGGGGGAAGAGCCATCAGCGATTGTCCGCGACCTCGTGTTTGGGCGATCGAAGAATACGGCGCCGATTGTCGGGGTCGACCAGCTCGCCCCGATCTCGGATCCAGAGAAGCCCCCGGAGGAGCACGTCGCTGGATTAGGAGTGCCACACAAGGCCGTGATGTCTCCACATTTGCTGCGCTACTTGTACGTGCCACACCGACAAGAGCCGGGTTTAGGGTTCGTGCTGCGCGAGCCGGAAGTCAACGGTTCGCTCACGAAGAGTCGCGTTAGACGATCGTCAAACGCGACAGCGTCTGACGCAAATTATGGGAAGTCCCGTTACTGGCGGGCGGGTCCGAGGCCGCTGCCCTGTCGGGGCCCCTCAGATCCAAGCTAATGAGAGGGGTGCCCTCCCCTCGACTCGCAAAGGAGGTGGCGGGACACCCCTGGGGCGGTTCAGAGCGGTTCGGGGCGGCAGTGCTCAGCTTCGCAACTCGATTTCCTGCCCAGTGTCGGATCAGCATGCGACTATCGCCCAATGAACACGAGACTCCGAGCGGATGGCCTCCGCATGCCGGCTGTCTACCCAAATCGATTTCTTGGCCTCTTTGCACGTGCGCATCTTTGTGAGGGCGGTGTGGTGCAGCACACTGTTCTGGGATTGTCTCCCTCCCACGCCGCTAGGCGCGCACGGAGGCAGGAGACAAAAATGCTTTGTGAGCAAGCAGGATTGGGATGACACGGATCTGGTTGTTCATTTCTGCACTAGCGCCGGCGCTACTCGTTGTAGGCTTTCGCTTGGTTGCAAGTCATCGGTTTATCGGTATAGCACTATTCGCGTTAGCGACAGTCGCTATACTTACGGTGTTTTTTATACTAAAAGCGCGGAGCTCGGTAGTCCCAAGGTTGTTCGTAATAAGCGAATCGAGGGACGAAACTCAACAAGTACCGACTTATTTACTAACTTTCATTGTGCCATTTTTATTTGTAGATATCAATGATTGGGGAAACGCTGCAGCGTATTCGGTGCTAATCGTCTTGATTGCAATCTTGCTGTACCGCACCGATCTCTCTCTCGTCAATCCGGCACTGCTCGCTCTGGGGTACCACATATACTCGATTCGGGACGGAGGAGGGCATGAGTCGTTGATTGTTTCCCGAACGCGCCCCCGGGTCGGGGCGAGTATCGCGGCGGTCCCGCTATCTGGCCACATATACAAAGTCGATGTAAATGAAACGGAGCGCATGAATGAGTGACGTGGGTATTGATGTTCAGAACATCGATGTAAGCTCAGCGATGACACTGGTGGTCGGATGGACATCTGGGAAAAGTCTAAAATTGCGGCAGGTACTCTTAAGTCAAGAGGTAGCAGCTGCCTTCCGGGATGTGGTCCAGAACGCCTCGAGTCAACTGGCACAAAGAGAGCCTGCCGACTGGACGCCCGATGCTGACCTATCTCCAGAGACCTATTTAGTGCTAGACGTCGACCAGGTGGGAGATGCCCCCAATCTCGCCGCCGAACATTCTGGCGAAAAGTTCCTGTCAGTTCTTGGATGGGCGGAGCGATTAGAGGAGATTAATCCCAAGCATCTCCCTGCAGGAGACCTTTCCTTTTATGCAATTGTAGTTGGAGAGGCTGGCGACAGGGCTGTGTTTATCCGCAGATCAAATCCTCGCCGGGGACTTAAGAGGGGACGTATATACTCCACGCTGTCAGACACTCTGCAGCGCGTGGAGGACCCAATATTTGCGTTCGATGAATGGATCGATTTGGTTTCTTTCCGCGGCAAGTTGGGGATCTTTAGTCAAACTGTCTTTTCTGCCTTTTTTCGCGACCAGGAAACTTTGGCAAAAAAGATTCCTGAATGGATTACTATCCTTGCGGCGTCGGTTCCGATGGAGTCCGTCAGTCAAGACTTACTCGAAACTCGAGTAAAGAGAGATTCGCGCCTTAAGGCACGTCTGGAAGCGATAGTTAGACGGGATCATCTATCGAGCGTGTCGAGCAGTGACCTGCGTCTGGCAATGGAAGAAAATGAACTAGATCCAGACAGGTTGATGGGTGTCGGTGGAAAGTTGCGTTTCGAGGTGGACGACATTCCACAGGTGCTTTATTTTTTGAATGAGGACCTGTTCACTGGGTCTCTCTCGAAGACTGGATTTCGAGCTGACAAAAAAGCCGCTCGATAGTTTTTCTGCTGTGCCGCGGACGTCATGTCGGTAATCGCTACGCTTTACATAAGGCATGGATATCGGCGGGTGGCCCAGCCTGGTCGATTGTCGTACGACCGACCAGGCCGGGCATTGATCGTTAGCTGATCGCGGACAGGAGTTCGGTGCAGGCCTGTTCGCATTTGCGGCAGGCTTCGGCGCAGACTCGACAATGCTCGTGCATGTCCTCGTGCTTCTTACACTCGGTGGCACATTCTGCGCATGCTGTCCGGCATGCCTCGAGCGTGGTCTTGACCGTGGCGAGGTTCTGCCCGGTGCGACGGCTGAGGATTTTGCCAGTGGTTGCGCAGAGATCGGCGCAGTCAAGGTTGAGGCGAATGCAGTTCCGTAGGTCTGCGACCATCTCTTCGGCCAGGCAGGCGTCAGCGCACGAGGTGCAAGTCTGTGCGCATTCGAGACACGCGGCGATGCAGTCGGCAAGCTTCTGCACGTCTATGCCGGAAGCGTCGTTGGGGTGGGTTTCGATCATTGAAGTGATGTGAGACATCGATGTGCTCCCTTCTTCTCCGAGTCGTCGCTGGAGGCGCCCAGCTAACGCCGACGCTACTGATGCGCAGAACTGGCTACAGTCCCTCGGTTCGACCTTCGCAGAATCTTTGTAATAACAAGCGTCCAATACCCGTTGTATCGGCTTTTCGCAGAAGGGCGGATCATTGTGCGGAGCGGTGACGCACGGTGATCCACTGCGCTGTGATGATGACTAGGGCCACGATCGCGGTGATGCCCAGCGTGAGTGGGTCGGACTGCGCCTTGAGCAGGAGGAAGGGTACGAGCACTGCGACGTCGAGGACGATCGCGACCCACGGGATCCACGCCTTGGCATTGACGTCGTCCTTGAGGCGTCGGACGATCCCGTAGTGGATGGCGATGTCCATTGCCAGGTACAAGATCGCCCCCAGGGAGGCGATCTGTGACAGGTCGAAGAAGGCTGCCATGAGGATCGCCAGGCCGGCTGTGATGTAGAGCGACTGGTGTCCGCCGTCCCCGGGTAGTCCCGGCACCTGGCCCATGTCGCGGAGCATGTCGTAGAGCTTGGAGACAGAGAACAAGCTCGCGATGAGTCCTGACAGCGTCGCCACCACCGCGATGATCACGGTCAGCGTGACGCCCCAGGATCCGAACATCGGCTTGGCAGCCTCGGCGAGGGCGTAGTCGCGGGCCCCGATGATCTGCGGAACGGTCAGGCTGGCGGTTACTGCGACGGTGATCAACAGGTAGAGGACGGTGCACAGGGCGATGGAGATCATGATGGAGCGGCCGATGTTGCGCTCCGGGTCCCGTAGGTCCGCGCCCTGGTTGGTGATCGTGGTGAAGCCCTTGTAGGCCAGGATGCACAGGGTCACCCCGGCCAGAAAGCCCATCCAGCCGTGCTCCGGTGGGGTGCGTTCGGCGACGGTGAACAGTCGGTCCAGCGAGGACACGCCCGCGGCCAGGATGCCGGCGATCGCCAGCACAGCGATGCCCACGATCTTGAGCGCCGCGGTAGCGGTGGCTGACCGCTCGACCCACTGGTTGCCCACCAGGTTGACCAGCGCGGCGGCGGCGATGGCGAGCACTGCCAGCACCGGCACCCACAGGGAGGAGTCCTGCATGCCGAACGGCCGCAGCACGTAGGTGCCGAAGGTCCGCCCCAGCAGGGACTCGGCGAGGATCATCGACACGTACATGAACAGGGAGAACGTGCCGGCCGCCACCCCGGGCCCGTAGGCGGCTTTGAGCAGCATCGCGATCCCGCCCGAGGACGGGTTGATGGCCGATTACCGGATGTAGGAGTAGGAACTGAACGCCACTACCACCGCGCCGGCGAGGAACGCCCACGGCACCCAGCCGCCGGCCAATTCCGCGACCTGGCCCACGAGGGCGAAGATGCCGGCTCCGATCATTACCCCGGTTCCCAGCGCGACGGATCCGGTGAGAGTGAGCTTGTCTTGGGACTGTGTGCTGTGGTCCATGCTGACCGCACTACCTTCCTGCCGGTGGGTGGCCGCGTCGGTGGCGATATCGGCGCGAGTGGGGATGTCAGGCGAGTTGCATAGTGGTCAGGCAGGTGAGGTCATCGTCGCCCGTGGAGATCGGAGCGGTGGCCGTTCTGCCGTCGTGGTCGATGGTGAGCGTGGCCGTGATGCCTCGCGGTAGCCAGAGCCCGAGAAAGCCGTTGTCGTAGGTGATGCGCGGTTCGTCGATGAGGGTGTCACCGGAGGCGTTATCGGTGACTGTGACGTGCACCTGTTCGTTGGCGATCTCGCCGAGGCAAGTGGTCAGGCTGTGGAATCGGCAGGGGTGGGTGCTCGTGTAATACGGAGCCACTGACAGATAGAACTGGTCCTCTGGAATAGGAATCGTCTCGAGGCTCTCATCGCCACTGGTCAAGACGAGCTCAGTCGGCTGCACCGAGGCGATCAGATCGTTCGGCCTGTCGGCCACCGGCATGGTGTCGAGCGTGTTGATGATCTGGGGTGCCTCGAGGCCGGCGAGATCGTAGGACTCCAACGAGGTGACGGGTGGTTCTGTCGACGCGTTGCCTGACGGTCCGGTCGAGCAGCCGGCGAGAGTCAACGCGGCGGCAGCAAGGAACGCGGATGCGACTCGTCGCCGAGAGGTGTCGGTGGTTGTCATGGTGGTTATCCTCGCTCCATCGCTCTTGTGACGGATTCTGGGCTCAGGTCGAGGCGCCGCAGCAGCTGGGCGTTGAGGGCAACAACGACTGTTGACAGCGACATGAGGATGGCGCCGACGCTCATGGGCAGCACGAATCCGATCGGAGCCAACACGCCGGCGGCGAGAGGCACGGCGGCAAGGTTGTAGCCGGCGGCCCACCACAGGTTCTGCTTCATCTTGCGGTAGCTCGCCCGGGAGAGTTCGATGACCGAGAGCACAGAGCGGGGATCCGATGAGGCCAGGATGACGCCGGCGGAGCCGATCGCCACGTCGGTCCCGGCGCCGATGGCGATGCCCACATCGGCTTGGGCCAGTGCGGGCGCGTCGTTGACCCCGTCGCCGACCATGGCGACCTTCTTGCCTTCGTGCTGGAGTTGGGCGACCTTGGCGGCCTTGTCTTCTGGCCGGACCCCGGCGAAGACCCGGTCGATGCCGAGCTCGGCGGCGACGGTGTCAGCGACGGCCTGAGCATCGCCGGTGATCATGACGACCTGCGCACCGGCAGCATGGAGCGCGTCGACGGCGTCACGGGACTCGGGCCGGATCTCATCGGCCAACCGCAGCGCGCCGATCACCCGGCCCTCGGCGAGGACGTGCAGGATGATCGCGCCCTCGGTACGCCACTGATCGGCGACGGGGAGTTCGTCGCGATCGTGCTGGTCGAGGAGATAGGGGCCGCCGACCTCGACCACGGTGCCCTCCACCGTGGCCTTCACGCCCACAGCTGGCGAGGAGGAGAAGTCGGTCGCCTTCGCCACGGTCAGTTCCCGGGCCCTTGCGGCCCCGACCACGGCTCTGGCGAGCGGGTGCTCGCTGTCGCTCTCGGCCGCCGCGGCGAGGGCGAGTACCTCGTCTTGGGTGTGTCCCTCGATCGGTTCGATTCCGGTGACGGTGGGTTCGCCCTTGGTCAGGGTGCCGGTCTTGTCGAACAGGACGGCGTCGACGGTGCGCATCGATTCGAGCGCGAGGCGGTCCTTGATCAGTACGCCGCCGCGGGCGGCGCGTTCGGTGGCGATCGAGACCACCAGCGGGATCGCCAATCCCAGGGCGTGCGGGCAGGCGATCACCAGCACGGTGATCGTGCGCACCACCGCCGCATCCGGCATCCCCAGAACACTCCAGATGACAGCGGTGATCGCCGCCGATGCGAGGGCGAACCAGAACAACCAGCCGGCCGCGGTGTCGGCGATGCGCTGGGCACGCGAGGAGGATGCCTGCGCGTCGGCCACCAGCTTCTGAATTCCGGCCAGGGCAGTGTCGTCACCGATTGCGGAGACTTCGACGCGCAAGCCGGAGTCGGTGGCCACCGTGCCGGCGACCACTTGCTCGCCGATCTCACGGCGGACCGCCTTGGACTCGCCGGTGACCATGGATTCGTCCATGCTGGCCGAGCCGTCGATAATCTTGCCGTCGGCGGGCACAGAAGCACCGGGGCGGACAATCACGACGTCGCCGACCGCCAGATCGGCCGGTGCGACGGTGACCACGTCGTCGCCGTCGACCTTCTCGGCCTCATCGGGTAGCAGTGCCGCCAGGGAGTCGAGTGCAGAGGTGGTTTGCGCCAGGGAGCGCATCTCGATCCAGTGGCCCAGCAGCATGATGACTACCAGCAGCGCCAGTTCCCACCAGAAGTTCAGCTCATGATCCAACAAGCTCAGGCTTGCGCCCCAGGAGGCGATGAACGCCACGGTGATCGCCAAGCCGATGAGCAGCATCATGCCGGGTTGACGAGCGCGGACCTCGGAGAGAGCGCCGGTCAGGAACGGCCGGCCGCCCCAGAGGTAGATCACTGTGCCCAGGATGGGGGAGACCCACCACACCCATCCGGCGTCGGGCAGCTGGTAACCGATGAGGTCGGCGAACATCTCGTTGAAGCCGACCACCGGCACCGCCAAGACGAGCATGATCCAGAACAAACGTCGGAACTGCCCGACATGGTCTCCGTGCCCGGCATGACCGCCATGGTCTTCATGGCCAGCGTGATGCTGCCCCGCATGGGCGTGGCCCGTCGTCTCCTGGGGCCCGTCCGGGTGATGGTGCTCAGCTACCGCCGTGTCTCGCTCGTTGAGGTGCCCGGCCGCGGCTCCGCCGGATCCGTGACTGTGGGCGTGGTCATGATGATCGTGCGACTGATTCATTTGGTCCCTTCCGTCTTGTCCATTGCCACCTGGTTGGCGTGATCTTCGAGCGGCATGCGTCCGGCAGCTTCGATATGCAGGAGTTTCGAGGGAGTGAAACAGCAAGAACATGATTCCCTGACAGCGGTGAGCCCTAGCGCATGATGTGTTCTAGGGGTCATGGACATCTCTTCCCGTGGGGCCAAGTAGCAGTTGCTCCGGGCCACGAGCCGATACCGCCGCAGGGTATCGAATCGTGCTGACATCTGTGCTCGGCCGACCACGTTCGTGACACCGCCCATCCCAGGATCGCCGTTCCCGTCGGTGATGACGCACGTCCTGGCGTTCTGGGGTCCGGCCGACAGTCAGGATCGTGGGTGAGCCAGCGGATTGTGGTGGAGATTGTGTGAAGGTTTGCTCAAGATGTTCGTCAGGGGAGTGGTTCGGGCTGGCGCCACGATGATGGCGGCTCCCTTCTAGGGCGCTCGGAACGATGGAAGCACCCTCCGCCGCTGCTGGTCTTTCGGGCGCCCAAGGGCGTGGGCCAGGGTGAGCTGCCTTTGGCCCGACTCCGTAGCCACATTGCTCGAACCCGAAGGCTTTTTCGGTGACGACCTGCGGTGATGGCCTGGGACGATTGGAACAACCGGGTTGCCAGCCCGGGATAGGGCCCGCGAGTTCGTCGAGCTAACCGGCGGCGTCGACCGGATCCTGAATTCGATCAGATGTCATGTTCTCTCCTGGTTTCTGCCGTGCGAGTTCATTGGCTTTCCCACCCGCAAACTATACCCCAACGGGGTATGTTGGTGAGGCGTGTTCACCGAATTTCGGGGCTCGGCTACATCCGCGAAGCATCCTGCTCGCGACCTTGCCGGGGCCTCCCATGCACCTACCCGCCCCCGCTTAGCGGGAGAAGCGGGCGATGGCGTCGGCCACTTCCTTGAATTTGATCTCTGCGGCCTCGTCGGACTCGTTCACTGCGTCGGCGACGCAGTGGCGCATGTGGTCGTCGAGCAGGCCGAGGGCGACGTTGCGCAGTGCGGAATTGATGGCGCTGACCTGGGTGAGGATGTCGATGCAGTACTGCTCCTCATCGATCATGCGGTGGATGCCCCGCACCTGGCCCTCGATCCGCTTGAGCCGGGCCTTGTAGCGGTCCTTTTCCTTCATGTAGCCGTGGTGACTGTGGGTCTCGCAGCCAGCGGCTTCGGCATCGTGCTCGGCTGCAGGGTCGATGGCGAGGTCCGGGGTATCCGTCATTGCTGGCTCCTGGTCTGGTCGTGGTTGGGGGTCGCGTGGCTTGAGGTGAACCCGCGCAGGCGTAGGGAGTTGGTCACCACGAACACACTCGAGAACGCCATTGCGACGCCTGCGAGCATGGGATTGAGCAGTCCGATCGCAGCGACGGGGATCAGTGCGACGTTGTAGGCGAACGCCCAGAATAGGTTGCCCTTGATGGTGCCCAGGGTCCGGCGTGACAGCCTGATCGCGTCCACGGCGGATCGCAGGTCGTCGTTCATCAGAGTGATGTCGGAGGCTTCGATCGCCACGTCCGTGCCGGCGCCCATCGCCAGTCCGAGCTCGGCCCGGGCGAGAGCTGCCGCGTCGTTGACGCCGTCGCCGACCATGGCGACGTTCTTGCCCTTGGCCTGCAGTTTCTCGATCTGGGCGACCTTGTCGTGGGGCATGACCTCGGCGATCACGTTGGCCGGATCAATGCCGACCTCGCTGGCCACGACACGTGCGGCTCCGGCGTTGTCGCCGGTGAGTAGCCACGGGGTCAATCCGAGAGCTTTGAGTCCGGCTACCGCCTCGGCGGAGGTGGGCTTGACGGTGTCGCGGACGGTGATCACGCCCGCGACGGTGCCGTCGATCTGGGCGACCACAGGGGTGCCGCCCTGCTTCTGGGCATCGTCGAACGCGGTCCGCAGGTCCGCCGGCAGGGAGCCCTCAGGGCGACCAATGGTCACCACGGCACCGTCGACGGTGCCCGTGACGCCACGGCCTGCAGTATTGGTGAACCCGGTGACCTCCGGCAGAATGGCGGATCCGGCCTCCCTGTCGGCCACGGGGCCCTCGCCCGCCAGACTCTTTGCACCCTCGCGGGCGATGGCCTGGGCGATCGGGTGCTCGGACGCGGCCTCCACCGCAGCGGCCTTGACCAGCAGATCCGTCCGGTCGAATCCGGCGGCAGTGGTGACCTGGCTGACGGACATCACTCCGGAGGTGACGGTGCCGGTCTTGTCCATGACGATGGTGTCGACGCGCCGGGTGGACTCTAGGACCTCGGGCCCCTTGATGAGCAGTCCCATCTGGGCGCCGCGGCCGGTACCGACCAGGAGTGCGGTGGGAGTGGCCAGGCCCAGTGCGCACGGGCAGGCGATGATGAGCACGGCCACGGCGGCGGTGAACGCGGTGGCCAGTCCCGCTCCCACCACAAACAAGTGCACGAGCAGGGTGATGATCGCGATGACGATCACGATGGGCACGAAGACCTGCGAGATGCGGTCGACCAGTCGTTGGACCGGGGCCTTCTTGGACTGCGCCTCGGTGACCAGCTTGGCCATCTGGGACAGTGTGGTGTTCTCGCCGGTGCGGGTGACCTCGATCAGCAGTCTTCCCGAGGTGTTCATGGTTGCGCCGGTCACCGTGGAGCCGGACGTGACCTCAACCGGGACGGATTCGCCGGTGAGCATGGACTCGTCGATCGCGGACGAACCCTCGGTGACGCGACCGTCGGTGGCGATCTTTTCGCCCGGGCGCACCACGACGATGTCGCCGACCTTCAACTGACCCACGGGGATGCGGACCTCGACGCCGTCGCGGAGGACGGCGGCGTCCTTGGCTCCCATGTCGAGGAGCGCCTTGAGTGCGGCGGAGGACTGCCCCTTGGCCTTGGTTTCAAACCAGCGGCCCAGCAGCAGGAAGGAGATCACCACGGCGGCGGTCTCCAGATAGATCTCGTCCATCGTGGAGTTTGTGGGCAGCAGATGCACTTCCATGGTCATGCCGGGCATGCCGGCGTTGCCGAGGAACAGTGCCCACAGTGACCAGAGGTAGGCGGCCGCCGTGCCCATCGAGACCAGGGTGTCCATGGTGAACGAGCCGTGCCGCAGGTTGGCGAGGGTGGCCTTGTGGAAGGGTGCGCCTCCCCAGAAGAAGATGGGGGTGACCATGGTCAGCACGGCCCACTGCCAATTGGTGAACTGCAGTGCCGGGATCATGCTCAGCAAGACCACCGGGACCGTGAGTGCAGCCGAGACAATCAGACGGTGTTTGAGGTCTGCGGTCTCACGTTCCCTGGCCTCCTCGATCTGGTCTCGGGGACCGGCGCCGCCACCTGCGGAAGTTGCGTCCACAGCCTGGTCGTCGTCATTCTTCATCGTGAACGCGTCGTATCCCGCACCGCGCACGGTCTCGATGAGCGCGTCCGTGTCGACCTTGCTCGGGTCGAAGGAGATGGACGCGGACTCGGTGGCGAAGTTGACCGTGGCGTCCACCCCGTCGAGCTTGTTGAGCTTGCGCTCGACCCGCCCCGAGCACGAAGTGCAGGTCATGCCCGTGACGCCCAGATCTATGTCGATCAGATCCACCGCGGGGTGCATCTGGGAGGGTTGAGTCTGGGTCATCGAGGATCAATCCTTCACGGTGAACGGGTGGTGTGCTCGGGGCCAGGGATCTCGCCAGCTGCTGGGGCTGGCGAGATCGCTTCGCGTCAAGAGGTGACGGTGTAGCCGGCTTCCTTGACGGCGGCGACGACCTGCTCGTCGGTGAAGCCCTCGCCGGAGACCGACACCGTTCCGGTCTTGCTCGAGGCCTCCACCATGGAGACGCCCGCGATTTCGCCGACTTCCTCCTTGACCGACGACTCACAGTGTCCGCAGGTCATGCCCTGGACGGTGTACTCCTTGGTGCTGGTAGCCATGACGGCTCCTTCCGTTGACGGTGTAGTTCGTTGAAACATCCGATGGATCGGATCAATCCGGACATCAATAAACCTATACCCCCTATGGGTATAGGTCAAGGGTTGCCTTCGTGTGTCTGCGGCTCACTTCGCCTGCATTCTGATCGCCCGGACGCCGTATGGGTTGACCGGTAGGCGGCGCAAGAGCCGTGGCGGTAAGGGCTTTGGACGCGCGGAGACGAGCTCACCGCGCTGGCGGTGCGGCGCGAATCCCCCCTTGCCGCTGCAGTCGAGCAGTCCGTATAGAGACGGGCGACGTTCATTAGCGCAGGCCAACACCCGGCCATGTCTGTATCCGCAAACAATTGTTGGGAACCCTGGCCGAGGGCCTCTTAGGCTAGGTCGGCATTTCCAGCACGCCAGGTTTCCCACGGGATGTTCCAGTCGCCCAGCCCGTCGGTCCCGGGAAGCGTCGGTCCGACGGTATTGATGACCTTGACCACGTCGCCCCGGTTGCTGCTGTTCTGGAACGACTTGGCGTAGGCGTCGGTGACATTGATACAGCCGTTACTGACGTTGGTGAAGCCCTGTTGTTCGACGGACCATGGGGCGGCATGGACGTAGATCCCGCTGTAGGACATCTGGGTGGCCCAGTTGACTGAAAGCCGGTAGCCGTCGGCCGAGTCGACCGGCACACCAAACGTCGATGAATCCATGATGAGCGATTCGTATCGGTCGCCGATGTAGTAGGTGCCGTTCGGGGTGGGTGTCGATGCCTTTCCCAGTGAGACCGGGCTACTGCTGACGACCTCGCCATTGACTCGGGTTGTCATTGTCTTGGTGTTGTCGTCGATCGTGGTGATGACTTCGTCGCCGATCGTGAAGTTGCTGTTTGCGTCCTGAGCTCCGTAAAGGCCTCCGCCCATATCGGTGCCGTAGATGTTGACGTCGACGTCGACCTCGGTGCCCGGTGCCCAGAATTCGGCGGGGCGCCAGCGAACCTCCGAGGGCGACACCCAGTAGAAGGCTCCTTCGACGGCGGGGGTCGTGGTGACCTCGATGGCGTCCTGGACGGCCTTACGGTCGCCGACGGCGGACTCGAAACGCACCGCGACCGGCTGCGCGATACCGACCGTGTGGCCCTGACCGGTCACCAGGCTCGCGCTGGTGGTCGAGTTCGGGACCACGGTGCTGAACGAGGACGAGTCTGTAATCGTCTCACCGTCGTCGTTAGTAGCGCTCGCCTCGATCGAGTAATCCCGGTTGTAGCCCAGAGTCTCGGTGGTGCGCCACTGGGAGCGTTCCGCGTTGAACTCGCCTTCGACCTCGCGACCTTCTTCGTTTGTCACCGTGACATCGTCGAACGCACCGTCTGTCACATCCAGAACGATCGGTTCCCGCGGCGTCGCGGCCACTGTCCCATCTTCGAACGAGGTGTGAATGACGGCCGCAGCGGCGGGGGCTTCTTTCGGTGCAGCGGCCGTCGAGGTGTCCTCGGTGTCCCCGATCGTGCACGCGCTCAGCCCTACTGCGGCCACTAAGGCCACCGCGACCGAGGCAAGCCGTTTCGCCGGTGTGCGCTCTGGTGCGGCTCCGCCTGCGAGCATCGCTTCTTTCCTCACCACTTCTCCCTCGAGTTCGTATGCGTTTCGACCGGTAGTTTCCAATCCGTCTTCGGCCGACCTTGGTTTGCGCCGCCGATGACGTTTCAGGGAATCGTTAATGTATGAAGTGACCGTCCATCAGCAGCGTAGGCAGTGTCCTGGTCCGCGGCGATGATGGCTTCGACAACACCGACGACTGGTCCCTGCTGCCACTCATCGTCGTTGACGTTCTTGCGCCAGGCGGTGCCGTCGGTGTCGATCCCCCAGAGGGTGCCGTCTTCGGCTGCAGATATCAGCAGGAGTTCTGGAGCAGCTGGTACTGACGCGAATGTGCGCCCGATGTCGGTGCTGAGTTGTAGGCCTGCTGCGGTTGTGGCCCAGATGCCCTCGTCGGTAATCGCCAATGCTCTCGCCGCTATCTCGATGCCGTCGGTCCAACTGACGCCCGAGTCGGTGGACGTTCGAATTCCGTTGGCGGTGTCGAATCCGACAAGGGTGTTTCCGTCGGTGGTCAGGGCGTGAAAGTCGACTTCGCCGGAGAGGGATTTCGTCGCCCACGACTGGCCGCCGTCGACACTCTCGATGAGTCCGAGAGGATTGGGGGCGGAGCTTGACGGGCCGGGATGGCCCGAGGCGTAGAGGTTATCCGTCCCGGGCGCGCCTGTGAGCCCCATGAAGTCGTCGTCGGCGTCGCCGACGCGGGTGGTCGCACCATCGGGGTTGAGGACGAAAAGCCCCGTATGCGTGCCGGCCAGCACCCTGCCCTCAGCATCGAGGTGGAGTCCGTGCACATGGTCAAGCGCGGGTGTTAATGCTGTGCCGGCCGTCGATGAGGCGTCCCCGGATTCGGGTGCTGGCGTCTGCTGCGGGCTTGAACACGCGGTCGCGGTGAGAGCCGATGCAAGGATGGCTATTGGGGTCCAGGCCCGCTTTCGGTGCGAAAGCATGAGTGCGTATCTCGTTTCTGGCAGGGACAAGAAAATGTGCTCATGTCCAGACGGTCTCCGGCGGGGTCGGACTGCCATCGACCCCGCCGGGAATGCGAGCCTTCGTTTTTTTACATGGAGTCGAGCATCTGCTGCATGGTGTCGATTTCCTGCTGCTGGGTGTCGATGATGGTTTGCGCCAGGTCGACAGCCGGCGGGTACGTGCCGTTCTCGACCTGGTCTTCGGCCATGGCCACGGCGCCTTCGTGGTGGGCGATCATCTGGTTGAGGAACAACTCGGCAGCCTCAGGGCCGGGAGCGTCGGACAACAGCTGCAAGTCCTCCTCGGAGAGCATGCCCTCCATCTGCGACATGTCATGGTCACCGCCCATGTCCATGTCCATGCCTTCGGGCTGCGTCGGCTCTCCCCACTGCTCGAGCCAGTCGGTCAGCTGCGCGATCTCGGGCCCCTGGGCGGCCTTGATCTCCTCGGCCAGCGAGGTGACGTCGGCGGGGACATCATCCTTGGACAAGATGATGTCGCTCATCTCGATGGCTTGCTCATGGTGGGGGATCATCATCTGGGCGAACATCACGTCAGCCTCGGAATGCTGAGCTGACTCCTCTGCCTGCTCGGTAGTCGTATCCTGGCTGGTCGCAGTGGTCTCGACGGCGGTCGTGGTCTCGCTGGCCGTGTCGGTCTCGTCGCTGGTGCAGGCGGACAGCCCCAGCAGGACCGCGGCGGCAGCGGCGGTCATCACAAGCTTCTTTCGATTCATCTGGGTTCCCTTTCTTCTGCGGACTTTCGGGCCCGCGAGTGGATCACCTTGCCGGTCAGGCGAGGTAAGACAGAGTGGTCATCATCCCGGCCTCTTGGTGATAGGCGTTGTGGCAGTGCAACGCCCACTGGCCAGGATTATCGGTGTCGAACTCGATCTCAATAGTGCGCATCGGCCGAATCGTGACGGTATCCTTGCGAAGCCCGCTGTCCGCGAGCGCGAACGTATGTCCGTGCAGGTGCATCGGATGGAACATGTCGGACATGTTCCGCATCCGCATCCGCACCCGCTCCCCACTGTTGACCTCCAGCGGCACCGAATCCGGGTGGACTTGGCTGTTGAGGGTCCACCGGTACGGCGACATCGTCCCGCCCAGGTCAACACTGTGGTACCGATCATGACTTTGGCTAGACAGACGTACTGCCTCGCTGGGGGATAAGTCGGTACCCAATAGCGGACGCCGGTCCACTTCGACTGGTCGGGAATTCGTCGGGAGATCGCCCGCTGCTGTACGTACGAGGGCCTGCGCGTGGCCATCCTTGCCTTCGGGCTGAGCGAACAACGGGAACACGCCGTCGCCGAGCGTGACCACAACATCGAACCGTTCACCCATGCCGATCAGAAGGGAATCGGTGTCCTCGGGAAGCACGGGAAAGCCGTCGGTGTGAGTGACGGTCATCCGGTGCCCGCCAAGCGCGACCCGGAACGCGGTGTCGGCGCCGGCATTGACGAACCGGATGCGCACGCGTTGGCCCCGCGACGCTCTCCAGACGTAGGGGTCGACAGGGAGTCGACCATTGATCAGAAAGTGCGGGTAGGTGACATCCCCGGCGCTGCCGAGGATGGGGGAGATCATCGACCCCTCACCCCCGTGCATGTCCATCATGTCGTGGTCCATCCCCTGCATCCCGGCATCTGCGGTGTCGGCACCGATGCCCAGATCACGGGCGACATCGTCGGGAGTCCGACCGGTCCCGTCGACCCAGTCGTCAAGGACCACGAGCCATTCATGGTCGTAGTCGCCGGGCTCGTCCGGATCATCGATGATCACCACTCCGTACAGGCCCCGATCGAGTTGCAGACCCGAATGTGAGTGGTAGAAGTACGTGCCTGGGTCTGGGGCGGTGAAGTCGTAGGTGAACGTGGTGCCTGGTGCGATCGGGTCCTGTGTCAACCCGGGAACCCCGTCCATGTCGTTGCTCATGGCGATCCCGTGCCAGTGCACGCTGGTCTCCTGGGGCAGCTGGTTGTCCACGGTGATCTGCAGCCGCTCTCCAGCTTGGGCCCGCACCAGTGGGCCTGGCAATTGTTGGTCGTATCCCCACGTTGAGACGACTCGGCCACCCAGATCAAGGTCGACCGGACGGGGGGTCAACTGCGCGGATACCACCGTTTGGCCGGGGGAGCGTCGCTCCTGTTCAAGCCGCCTCACGAGATCTGACGAGGCTCCCACGGGACTGCCCGTGGCTGCTCCGGAACCAGAACATGCAGTCAGAGCGCCGGCGCCGGCGAGAAGCGATCCGGCCAAGAAGGACCGGCGGGAGACCAGCACGCGCGGCGCACGTCTTAGCGCACCTGCCCGCCCCGTGGCGTCAGCGTTCAGCATGATCGGCGTTTCGCGAAGTCGCGGTCCCTGCGGGAGATGCGAATGAGATACCGGAAGAGACGACCCCAGTAGCAGGAGAGTGCGGCCCGCGTAGGTGCCGATGCCCTCCGAAAAGACTGGTCGTCAAGGCCAGAACCATCGCCCAGAAACCGAGTACGAACGCGATCAACAGGACGATGTCGATCCAGTTCACACCGTAAAGCCACCCCATCAGACTCAACTCCTTGCCTGTCTTAGAAACTCGATTCTGCGGGGCGAAATGCGAGATCTGGGTCATCGTTTCGTCAAGATCCGATCAAGGTTCTTTTCGGACAGACAGACTCGACTCGAGTTAGGAGAGACCATCGGAGCACTGTCAGATCGGCAAAGTGGTGTCTGAGACGGCGAAGTCGCGGAGCCAGTACACGAACTGCGTCCATATGCCGCTGAGCAGCAAGATTCCGACGACAATGAGCATGATGCCGCCGACGATCTGAATCGTTCGCGTGTGTCGTTGCAGCCAGCCCACCGTGCGGATGGCTCTCGTCGAACCGAAGGCCACCACGATAAAAGGCAGTCCGAGCCCCAGGCAGTACGCCACGATGAGCAGTACTCCGCGTGCGGCGTCGAGTCCGGTTCCGGCGGCCACCGACAACGCCGCTGCCAGCGTCGGTCCGAGACACGGCGTCCATCCCAGGGCGAAGACGGCGCCAAGTAGCGGCGCGCCCGCCCAGGTGGAAAGCGCTTTCGGCTGCATTCGAGTGTCCCTCTGGAGGGCGGGTATGGCCCCGATGAACACCAGACCCATCAAGATGGTCACCACACCGCCGAGCCGCTGCAGCAATTCTTGCTGGGGGGCGAGGTATTGCACGGTGCCCAGCACCATCGCCGACAGCAGCACGAAGACCACCGTGAATCCAGCAACGAATAGCACCGCGGCGAGGACGACTCGTCGTCGCGATGACACCCGCTGACGCTGCTGTTCAAGAGTGAGCGTGCTGGCTTCGGCGCGGCGTTGCTCGGCGGCCTGCACGGTCACCGCCGGGCGCTCTGCACCCACGATGCTGGCCATGTATGCCAGATACCCGGGCACGAGCGGGACTACGCACGGCGAGGCGAACGAGACGAGTCCCGCAAGGACACATGCTCCCAACGCGAGAAGTAGAGGCCCGGAAGCAGCTGTTTGTTGGAACGTCTGGCCAATGGATTGCGCGATCAGCACCGTGTTCATGCAGCGTCGCTTTCAGCAGGCTCGGCCAGCAGTCTCTCGATGACCGGCTCCAACTGGGTGTCGGTGACCTCTGCTAGATATACCGCAGCGACTCGGTGCTGTTTGTCGAGAATCAGTGTCGCTGGCACCACCGAGGTGGGGAAACCATGTAGCGCTGCCACCGCGGCCTGCGATGGGTCCCAAATTGAGGGATAGGTGACCCCGTTGTCCTTGATGAAGTCGACAGGCTTTTGCCGATTCGGGTCGCGCAAGTTGACGCCGAGATTGGTGAACCCTTGCGTCTGGTACTTGTCCTGTAGTCGCTGCAGGTCGTCGGTTTCCGTCCGGCAGGGAGCACACCACTGACCCCACAGGTTGATCAGCACCACCTCGCCAGGAAAGTCTGCGACCGCCACAGTGGCCTCCGGATCTACTACTTCCGGGCCAGACATCGGAGCGATCTTCTGGCGGTCCGCCGGCGGATCATAGAAGATCTCAATCTGGCCGCCCGGGCTGACAAAATCGAACGTCTCACCTGAAGCGACGGCATCAGTGCCGCTAGCGCAGCCAGTAAGTACAAGCGAACTCACCACCACTGCGGCCAGTTGGCATCTTGCCCGTCTGCCCCAGCTACCGGGCTGCGCACCCT
The DNA here is from genome assembly GCF_015356725.1 of Dietzia sp. SYD-A1. Classification (NCBI taxonomy): domain Bacteria; kingdom Bacillati; phylum Actinomycetota; class Actinomycetes; order Mycobacteriales; family Dietziaceae; genus Dietzia; species Dietzia sp. SYD-A1. Next base: position 14,048 of record NZ_JADDKI010000189.1, on the reverse strand, counting down.
TGCCGAACACATCCGTCGTCATCACAGCATCAGCACCACTCTTGCCTGCACAGTCACACCGGACGATTGTGCCGCCCCTACCCCATTGGTTCGGTCGGGGTTCGATGAAGGTCTGATCAAGATTCCCAAGAGAAGCTGTGGGCACCGCGAGACCGATGCACAGTGTGCAGCTGACACGAGAACCGGATTCCGAGTGCAAAAAAGGAGACCCCCCATGGCGCATGGGCATGGTGGACACGGGCAGGTGCAGGCTCGTGGGTGGGGCATGGCTATCTCGGCTTGGCTGACGGGAATCTACTTCGTCATCGAGTTGGCGATCGGGCTGTGGACCGGCTCGGTTGCGGTGATCTCGGACGCTTTTCACACCTTCTCGGCGGTCGGTGGTGTCCTAGTCGCCATCTTCGCTGCTCGACTCGCCCGCCGCCCCGCAGACGAAAATCGCAGCTTTGGCTGGTACCGCGCCGAGATCGTAGGCGCGCTGGTCAATGGCGGTTTCCTGCTAATCATGGCGATGGTGGTGATCGTGATGGCTGCCATGCGCATGAATGATCCGGTTGACCTGCCCACGACGCCCATGCTGTGGGCAGCCGCGGGAGGCTTGCTTACCGAAATCGTCGCCCTGAGCCTGATCTGGAAACAAAGCCGCAGCGACATGAACGTTCGTGGCGCGTTGTGGCACATCATCCAGACCTTCGTCGGCAGCCTGCTCATCATCGTCACCGCACTAGTGATCAAGTTCACCGGGTTCTTGCTGATCGATCCGCTGCTCGGTTTGGCGTTCGGCTTCGTGCTTGTATGGGCAAGCTGGAGCATCCTGCGCGACGCCACCCATCTGCTCATGGAGGGCACACCCGACGAGGTCTACCTGTCTGACGTGACTGAAGACCTGGCAGCGATAGATGGGGTGGAAGACGTCCATCATGCCCATGCTTGGGCACTAACCAGTGGACGTTTCGTGTTCTCCGGCCACCTGCGCACCTCCGCAAGCGCCGATCCGCAGATCGTTCTCCAATCCGCCTCCAACCTGCTTCAAGCTCGGTACCGCTTCTTCTTTTCTACTGTGCAGGTGGAGACCGACTGTCCCGACGAGACTGCGGCATCAGCGATCGACATCACACGTGCGGCGGGTACGAGGAGGGGGCAGGAGTAAGGACCTTGATCCTGCTTGCGTTGATCGCGGTTTAGTCACCCGGGACGATTGCGGGGTGGCTCCGGCCGGCCCGCGTTCGAACCAAAAATCACGTCGGGGTAACGGTCGGGCGATGCCGTAGATGAATAACAAATGGCGTATGAACTGCTGATTTCTGGATTCTCAGGAAACTCTCCGTGACAGGACGATATGCAACTGTTACCTTTTCGGGAGTCTCCAGTGGTCGTCGGTATGAAGCTGCGACCATCGCTTAAGTTGAAGGAATCAATCATGTCGAGCTCCTCCAAGAGCGTTCCGTTCGCCGATCTCATGGACTCGCTTGGTGTGGGCCACCGCATCTCTGCTGGTGGGCGTCATCGCGCCAACCGATCCAGGGGAGTGGGCCGGATCGCCGCCACCACGCTGGCTGGCGCCGCAATCGCCGGTGGCGCGGCGCTTAGTGTCGCCCCTGTGGCCGCTGCCCAATCGTCTGATCCCGAGCACGTCGGACAGATGGTCGAAGAGGCTGCCGCCCGCTATGGCATCGGAGCTGACGCGGTCCGCCAGTATGCAAGTCAGGCCCCCGGGCTGAGCCAGGCGCTCGGATTCGATACTGCTCAGTCGTCGTCTTCGGCGTTTTCGGTCGCCAGCCAAGCTCACAGGCCGACTGATGGAACGATCACCTCTGGCTTCGGCTCGCGGTGGGGCGCTAACCACAATGGCACCGACATCGCTGCGCCGATCGGCACACCCTTGTATGCAGCCAAGTCCGGCACGGTCGTGGCCTCCGGCCCCGCTTCCGGTTATGGGTTATGGATTCGCATCAAGACCGATGACGGCTATCTCTTGGAGTATGGCCACAACAATGCCAACTACGTCACCGAAGGCCAGCAGGTCACCGCCGGCCAGGTGATCGGTGAAGTCGGTAACCGTGGCTACTCGACTGGTCCGCATGTGCACTTCGGCGTACAGAATCCCGCCGGCCAGTGGATCGACTCGGTGTCATGGTTGGCCGCGAACGGCGTCGTCATCTGAGGACGTAGACAACGACCTGCTGCTCGACACTTCCGATCCAGTCCCGGATGCCACAATTCGGCACGCAACACGCTGATCTCGCCGGATCGGAACCATCCCTGCCGACAGTGGCGGGAGGCGGGCACGATTAATGATCGCCGGAGCTGGTGCCGACAGGAGGGCCCCGATGCCGACCGTCTTGCCATCACGCCTACCGTGAACGGCGTGCAGAGGGTCTTTCGCGGGATGACGCCGGGGTGGTTGATTTCCTTCATCGCCGTCGCACTGTTCGTCTATACGTGCTTCACACTGTTGGCGCCATGGCAGTTAGGCAAGAACGAGGATTTGAAGACGCGCAATTCCCAACTTCTTCACAGCGTCGAAGCCGATCCAGTGCCGTTGACGGAATTGACGGCGCGGGACGCGCCGTTGGACGAATCCGAGTGGCATCGGGTCACAGTAACCGGTCGCTATCTGCCCGAAGACGAAGTGCTCTTGCGGCAGCAAGCTGTCGACGGGGAACAGGTTTACCAAGTTCTCACCGCATTTCGGACCGAGGGCGGCGATGATCTGCTTATTAATCGTGGATGGGTTCGCGTTGGCGAGAACAACACGGTGCCGACCTACCCGGCCGCAGTAGCCGATCCAGTGACCATCACCGCCAGGCTCAGAATGCCCACCGACACCCCGGCCGAACCGATAGTTCTGCACGATCGTCACATGGTGCGCTCCATTGAAACCTCGACGATCGGTCGGGTTCTGGATCTCGATCTTGCTGGCTATCATCTCCAGCTCCCCGGAGGTCAACCAGGATCACTCGAGCCAACTCCGATACCGGAAGTCGAGGCGGGTTCGTACCTGTCTTATGGGCTTCAATGGCTTGCATTCGGAGTTCTAGCGCCAATTGGGCTTGGCTACTTTCTGTGGAGTGAAATCCGGGAGCGGCGCCGCCAACGTAGCCAGGGCAACGACGAGCAAGGCAGCCTAGGCGACGGTGCTGTGGGACCTGGTGACAGGGATATCGATCCTGATGTCGTATCCGGTCATATTGCTGAGGTGGATGCGGCCACGGAGGCAGTGGCCCATGACCGCCTCGTAACGATGACCGTTCGTGATCGCTACGGCACCAGATTTGAGGCTGAACGCCGACGGCGTCTACGTCCACGAAATAGGCTCGATTACTGAGTGCAATCTTCGAGCTGGCTCTCGCCCTTACCTCGCGGGAGCTCATCAATTTCTCGCCCTCGGCGCCCTGCCCGACATGCTCACGTTGAGCGCCTGCAGCCGGCCCGGCCGACGACGGGTCCGCTCCCGATATCGGCGCGCACTCATTGCCGGGGATCTCAGCCCCGCCGGCGGCGGCTAGCAATCCACCCCACCAGTATCGCGAATACTGCGGTGACCGTGATGATGAGTTCAGGAATTGAACGTAATCGGGTGGCAAGTGTGAACTCGGTATTGAGCGGGACCTGTGCGACGAGGGCATCGGCAGTGAACATTTCGGTCTGCTCGAGGACATCGCCATTCGCCGCGATAATCGCGCTGACACCGCTGGTGGCCGCTACCACCACCGTGCGGTTGTGTTCGACAGCGCGCAGCCGCGACATCGCCAGCTGCTGATAGGTCATGTCGGTATCGCCGAAGGTTGCATTGTTCGTTGGTACCGCGATCAACTGCGCCCCCGACCGAACCGACTCGGACACCAGATCATCGAACGCGACCTCATAACAGGTGGCCACAGCGAGCGGTGTCTCATCGATGGTCACCACACCATCGCCGTTACCGGGCACGAAGTTGCCCGCCTGCGCGGCATAAGGCGAAAGCTTGCTCACGATCGACCGCATCGGCAGATATTCACCAAACGGAACCAGGCGTCTTTTGTCGTGCGCATCGCCGGGGCCTGTTCCTAGCTCCCACACCATCGCTGTATTTCGGGTGGCGCCGGAGCCAGTGGACACCACCGCCCCCACAAGGATCGGAGCGCCGATAGCCTCTGTGGCCGCATCGATCCGCTCTGCAGCGTCGGCATTGCGAAACGGGTCGATGTCTGACGCGTTCTCCGGCCAGATCACCAGATCCGGTGCGGGCTTCACCCCCGCGGCGACCTCGGCTGCGAGAGCGTCGGTACGAGCCACATGATTGTCCAGTACAGCGCGCCGTTGCGCGTTGAAATCCAGGCCGAGGCGGGGCACGTTGCCCTGGACTAGGGCAACCGCTTTAGAGGGGGCGGCGACCTCTGCGGTAGGGACGGGCATCGAGCCGAGTGCAGAGGCGGTCACAAGCACCGCCCCGAGCAGCGACACCGAGCGCCAGGCGGAGCGCCGAGCAAGTCCGACGACCACTGCAGCCGTTGCACTGCCCACCAGTGCAACGGACAGGCTCACCCCTGGCGCCCCGGCGATCTGAGCGATCGCCAGCAATGGTCCATCAGTCTGACCGAACGCCAGCCGGCCCCAGGGAAACCCACCGAAGGGCAGGCGCGCTCGAACCGCTTCGGTGGCCACCCAGCAGCACGCGATCCACAGTGCGGCCCCGGGCAGCCGCGCCACTAGTGCGGTGGCCCCAGCGAAGACAGCGACTGCCACGGCCTGTAGCGCCGCTAATGCTAGCCAGGGGACAGCGCCGACATAAACCCCCACCCAGGGCAGTAAAGGTACGAAGAATCCGAGACCAGCCAGGTATCCCAATCCGGATGCGCCGCGCACGCCGATTCCTCGGATCGACAGGACCAGAATGGCAATACCGGCCGGGGCGAGAAACCACAAGGACAGAGGCGGGAAACTGGTGTACAGCAGTACTCCTGCGCCCAATGACAACACCATTCGACCAAGTACACGGCCGACGAGGCGGCCATATAGCCACCGCCGAGAAGGCGTTGACCGCGGGTGATTTCGGGTAGCCCCGCTCATCCTGAGGCCGACTGCTGGCAGTACCATCGATTGTGGCCCACGGATCTTTTGTCGTGTTGTCATGTCACGCTCGCGAGGTGTGCTCTCATCTTCCGCAGAGGTCGCGGGGGGAGCGAATCGAACCCGTTCACGGCCTCGCTGAGTCCACGCGCGCGGCCCCGGAGCAGGGCGCCTTCGACCGGGACGCACGGAGTGGTTCTGAGCGTATTTGCCGGGTCACCTGGAGAGCTGTCCGATCTGGAACTCGGCGAGCCGCGATTGTGGCTGGGACGCTCCACTGTGCTGGTCGGTGAAACTCTCTGTCCCGTCTGTGCCGCACAGCTGCTCGATCCGGTCAGGCCCGCCCGGGTGTTGGTCGATCCACGCGGTGAGGTCGTAGACGATGTTCTCGATCACGGTCCAACACGAGTCGGTTGAATCGTTCTGCTGGACCTCGGCGATCGTCACCTGGTTCTCGGCTCCCTCGCCCGTCTGGAGCTGCTCTGCCTGTTCTGGCGCGCCCGTGTCGTTTCCGGCGCAGCCCACAGCTAGGAGCAGGGCGGCGGTGGTGCCGGAGGCGGTGAGTGTCCTGCGCAGTGTCATTCGATCTCCTCGTATAGTGATTTACTGAAAGTCCAGGCGGCCAGCCACGTGCACAGGACCGTGAGCACCAGTGCTACGCCGATGTGGAATGCCAAGGTCGCGCTGCCCCCTAAGCTCGCTTGGGCGAACGTGGCCCCGAACAGGACGAGGGCGACGACTGCAGCCCAGCGACCTCGCCGTGTAGCCCACGCGCGCCACCCTAGAGCCAGAGCCAGCACGCCGGTGAGGACATGAAGGGCGATGGCGGCCGAGCTGTGGAAGTCCAGACTGGTGCCGTCCTGGACCAGAACCCCTGCCGAAGTGAAGAGGAGTCCGAGGGCGCTGACCGTCACCGAGGCCACCGCTCGTGCGAGCAGCAACAATCGTCCGGAAATCTGTAAATCTTGTGATCGCGACACTTTCTCCTTCTCGAGCTGCTCTTGATTCTCGGGTGCGAGGCGGCCGGCGACCCGCCCCCTTTGCCTCCAAAGCCGCATGCACTGTCACGTCTGGAGATTGTGCTGTGCTGACCTCTTGATTCGGTCGGGGTTTGATGAAGGTCTGATCAAGATCCCGGACGTGACGGTCGCTGACGCGGTGCTGATTTGGTGCGCGGTCAGTTGGGGTGCACCTGGGTGAAGCCTGTCAGGACGTCCAGCTTCCGAAGGCCTTCCCATGTCGCCCACGTAGTCACCTGACACTCGCAACAGGCAGCTTTGTGAACGCTGCCAGAGGCTGCGGTCAGAGGGGAGACTTCAGGCACGATGAACGCTTGAGGGAGCCGCTCCCCGGTCGTTCTTCGGCACGGGCGTGCAGGCCCCCACTTCTTGCGACGGCGGACTCTGCTCGTCTAAGTTCGAGCAAAAGTCACATCACGAAACCATCACGGTATAGCGGCAGGGGAGACACGGCGGCAGTGGAGCGAAGACATGCACGCCACAAGGAACACCCTTTAACTGTCGACATCTTGGCGAGTTATGGTCGCCCTCGAGGTGGCGGTACGCATCGCCAACCCTCCGCCCGGCCCGAGCTACGCGATCAGGTCGTCGTCGCCACTGTCGCCGCCGGAGCCATCGCGTCCTCGATAAGTTTTCTAGTGGACCAGCACGCAGAGGCTGGTGATGAGCACATTCACTTCATCGCCCACGAGGAGTCGATCAGTCCTGCTGGCCAGTCTGGAGACATAGCCCTTCCCACGGCTGAACTGCCTGGGCCCGTTGCGGTGCAAGGCGACATCCCGCTGGAGAGCGCCGCCGCCATGGTGTCGTCGTTGGCGGCAGGCACCGAAATCGACGCTCGCCGGCAAGTTGCCGAGGAGACCGCGCGCCGTCCCACAGCAGTGATGCCGACAGTCGGGACCCTCACGTCTGAGTTCGGCCAACGCTGGGGCTCGCTCCACGGCGGCATCGATATCGCAAACGCGATCGGAACCCCGATCGTGGCGGCCACTGACGGGACCGTCATCGATGCCGGCCCGGCGCAAGGGTTCGGCAATTGGGTCCGACTGCTGTCGGATGAGGGCACGATGACCGTTTATGGACACATGGAAGAGGTTCTCGTGTCCACGGGCCAGCGTGTACAGGCTGGACAGACGATTGCCCTCATGGGAAGTCGTGGCTTTTCCACCGGTTCGCACTTGCACTTCGAGGTGTGGTTGAACGAGGGACGGGAGCGCGCCGACCCCATCGAGTGGCTCCGGGAAAACGGTATCGCGACCAACTGAGTCAGCCCTTGGAGTGAGCCGGGGTCTGCGGTAAGGAGATCGTGAATCGGGCGCCGCGGCCGAGCCCGTCGCTGTGCACGCGGATATGGCCTTCGTGGGCTTCGACGAGTGCACGGGTGATGGTGAGTCCGATGCCGCTTCCTCCGTGTGCCCGGTCGCGGGCGGTGTCGACGCGGTAGAAGCGGTCAAAAATGTGGTCGAGGTGCTGCGCTGCGATGCCTTCACCAGTGTCGGCGATAGTGATCTCCACGTTCCCGTTGTGTAGGCGACTGGTGACGGTGACCATCCCACCTGAATCGGTGTGGCGGAGCGCGTTGTGCAAAAGGTTGGTCAGGACCTGGTTGATTCGATCACTGTCGACAGTGATCGGTATTGCCTGGTCAATACGCGCTTGGAGCATCACATTCTTGTGCGAGTACTCGGGGCGCAGGGCGTCGATCGCGGCCGCGATGATGCTGTGAGTGTCGGTACCGATGGGGATGAGACGCGTGAGGTGTTCTTCGGCTCGGGACACTGCGCTGACATCGTGAGCGAGCCGACCTAGCCGACCAGTCGCGGTTCGCAGAATGCGCAGCGTGTCGTCGTCGAGTGCACGGACGCCGTCTTCGATTGCCTCAAGGTGGGATTCGAGCGTGGCCAGGGGAGTCCGCAACTCGTGTGCGAGATCTGAGAGCATCCGCCGGCGTGTGGTTTCGGTGGCATCTAGTCGTCGTGCCAGTTCGTTGAAGCTGGCGACAAGATCGTCGAATTCACGACCTATTCTCGGCTCGTGTACTCGTGAGTCGTATTGCCCACCGGCGATCTGCTGGACTGATCGGGTGACCGGGGTGATCGATCGTTGAACGCGGCGGGCGATGTAACCGCTGACAGCCAGCGACAAGATCACCGATACCGCCAGTGCGATCGACCACGACAGCATCATTGACGAGTTGAACGCCTCCTCCATATGCGCTGCTTCGGAGGAGTTCTGTGACAGTCCGGCCATCTCCAGATGCTCGTGGAAGATTCCGGGGGCAAGTATTGCAGCGACGACCCAGGCACTGACTGCGAAACCGATCATCACAAAAGCGAGCGCCGCCAGTAACCGGGTCCCGAAGGTGGCAGTGGTGAACCACCACTTGAGGCGCCTCGTGGTGTCACCCAGATCGATCCGGCTCACTGACCATCTCCGGTGCGGTAGCCGACACCGCGGACGGTGCGGATGTACGCGCCCCGGGACGCAGTGTCTCCGAGTTTGCGTCTCAGGTGCCCGATGTGGACATCAACAAGGTGCGTGTCGCCGACCCAGTCGGGCCCCCAGATCGCATTGATCAACTGCGTCCGGGACAGCACCAAGCCGGGGTCTCGCGTCAGTGCCGCCAAGAGGTCGAACTCGGTCCTGGTCAACTGGATCGGGGTGGTGTCGACGGTGACCTCGCGGCCTTCGACGTCGATTGCCAGTGCCCCAATCCTTCGCAGCTCTCTGTGATCGGAGGCCGCAGACGGGGAGCGTAAGGCCGTAGACGATCGAGGACGGCGCAGCATGACCTGGATGCGGGCCATGAGCTCTCGTGGGCTGAACGGTTTGGTCATGTAGTCGTCGGCTCCCACGGACAGTCCGATGAGGGTGTCGACCTCCTCGGTGCGGGCGGTGAGCATGACGACATACGCATCGGAGAAGGTGCGCAACTGGCGGCACACTTCGACGCCGTCCAGCCGCGGAAGACCGAGGTCTAGCACGACGACGTCGGGATCGACTTGCCGGATCAGGTCGACTGCGTCCTGCCCGTCATGAACGACCGTGAGGTCGAAGCCGTCACGAGTCAGATAGGTACCGATGAGGTCGGCGAGCTCACGCTCGTCTTCGACGACCATCGCCCGCAACCCTGCGGTCGCGCGAGTGGTCGGGGACTCGCCTTCAGGTCCGGCGTCTCGAGAATCGGATGTGGACATAAGGCCAATCATCGTCGTAGGTCTGCCACTGGCGCCTATCGCGTGCTCGATCTTGATCAGACCTTCATCAAACCCCGACCGGATCAATGGGGTCGGCGAAGGACAATCTCCAGATGTGACTATGCGTGCTAGAGCGGTGCTGATGATGCTATGAAGCCGGCGACGCCCCACCGGAGCTGCCCCTCGATCCGGCTCGTCGCACCGGGAACGGCAGAGGGGACTCAAATCAGTGCCTAGGATAGCTCCGGTCACCGCGTTCCTGCGGAATTCATGGCGCACTCTCACCGCGATGCGCACGGCATTGATTCTGCTATTTCTGCTGGCGGTGGCGGCGATACCGGGGGCACTCCTGCCGCAGCGCAGCCTCAACCAGGGAAACGTCAATCAGTACATCGCGGACAACGGCTGGCTGGGGGAGTTCTTTGACAAGCTCCAGCTGTTCGACGTGTTCTCCAGCTGGTGGTTCACAGCCGTGTACGTGTTGCTGTTTATATCCCTGGTGGGCTGCCTGACACCGCGGTCGATTGATCTGGTCAAACAACTCAAGGCCCCGCCGCCGCTCGCCCCGCGTAACCTTGCACGCCTGCCGCATCATGCGGCGTACCGGACCACGGCCACGCCGGAGCAGGCCGCGGACCAGGTCCAAAAGAGCCTCAAGGGCTGGCGGGTCCGTCGCAACAACGGGGACGGTCGCGTGTCGGGCAGCATCGAGCTGTCCGCGGAGCGCGGATATGCGCGCGAGGTGGGCAACATCCTATTCCACTTCGGCCTGCTATTCCTGCTCATCGCGTTCGCGGCCGGCAAGTTCGTGTACGCGGAGGGCATGCGGGTGATCATCGCCAACGAGGAATCGCCAGCCTTCTGCAACACCACGCCTAGTGCGTACGACTCGTTCCGGGCAGGTCTACTGGTAGACGGCACTGACTTGGCGCCGTTCTGTATCAAGGTCGAAGACTTCCGTACCGACTATCTACCCAATGGCCAGGCGGAGATGTTCACCTCCAACATCCGCTTCAGCGAGGAGGTCACTACCACCGATCCAGACACATGGGATCCCTACACGTTGCAGGTCAACCACCCGCTGCGCATCGGCGGCACCCGTGTCTACCTCCAAGGTCACGGCTTCGCGCCCACGTTCACGGTCACCTTCCCCAACGGCGAGACCCGTACAGACACAGTGCAGTGGCAACCGACGGACCTGTTGACTTTTCTCTCCTCCGGCATCATGCGCTTTGATCCGCCAGCCGGCATGTACCCGGACATCGACGACCGCCTCGAGCAGCAGATCGCCATCCAGGGGCTGTTCGCACCGACCGCCTCGTTCGACGGCACCATACTCAGCTCCCGTTTCCCGCGGATGGACGACCCGGCGGTGGCGATCGACGTCTACCAGGGCAACGCCGGCCTGGACAACGGCGGCGCACAGTCGATCTTCTCACTGGACCCCGACCTAATGGAGTCGGGCGCGTTGGAACGTAGGGCCCGCGTCAACCTCATGCCCGGCGAATCCACGACCCTGCCCGATGGCACCGAGGTCCGCTTCGACGGAGCCGACGAGTTCATCAACATCCAGGTCTCGGAGGACCCTACTCAGATCTGGGTGGGCGTGTTCGCTGCCGTCATGGTGGGTGGCCTCGTCCTGTCGTTGATGGTCCGTCGCCGAAGGATCTGGGCACGGGTCATTGTCGACGAGGCCCAGGCGACCCGCGTCGACCTGGGCGGCCTCGCTAAGACGGACAGATCGGGCTGGGGCCGGGAGTTCGACGACCTCCGGGACCGGCTGGCCACCATTGCTACTGCTACACCCGTCTTGCCCGAACCTGGCGACACTGCATCTAGTCGAGGCGCCGACCCCGACGCTTCGTGGAAGGACAACATCCGGTGAACACTGTGATTCTCGCGCAGGGACTGCCTGTCAACGAGACGCTCTCCAACTACAGCGACCTGGCATATAGGTCCGCGTTCGGTCTATACGTGCTGGCACTTGTCGCATCGTTGATCTACTACGCCGGATTCCGGGTAGCCAAGGTGACTAAATCAAGCCGGGACCTAGTGGGCGCCGGTGGGCCCGGGCTCACAGAATCAACCTCTCTCACCGACACCGGAGACGAGGACCGTGAGTCCGCAGGCAGTGTCCGCTGGGCACGGATCGCACAGCTATTCATCATCATCGCCTTCCTCTTCCAAGCGGCTGCGCTGATCCTGCGCGGGGTGGCCACGGACCGGTTCCCGTGGGGCAACATGTACGAGTTCATTTTGGCGACCACGCTGCTGGGCGTGGGCGCCGGGCTGATTTTCCTGCGCAAGCCGGCCCTGCAGGTGGCCTGGCCATTCGTACTGGTACCGGTTCTGATCCTGCTGTTTTTCGGCGGCACCAACCTGTATTCCGAAGCCGCTCCCGTCGTGCCGGCACTGAAGTCATACTGGCTGCCCATCCACGTCTCGATCATCTCGCTGGGATCGGCCATCCTGCTGATATCCGGTGTCGCCTCGATCATGTACCTGATCCGGGTGTGGCAACCGCAGGGTCAGGAAAAGGGCTGGAGCTCCGGGCTTTCCCGCCCACTACCGCATGCCGACACTCTCGACCGACTGGCCTATCGCACCGCTGTGATCGCATTCCCGATCTACAGCGTGGGCATCCTGCTGGGCGCTGTCTGGGCCGAGGGCGCGTGGGGTCGCTTCTGGGGCTGGGACCCCAAAGAGACTGCCTCCTTCGTCTCTTGGGTCCTTTACGCCGGCTATCTGCACGCCCGCGCCACCAGTGGCTGGGGCCCCAAGAGGGCCGCTTGGATCAACCTCGCCGGGTTTGCGGTGCTCATCTTCAATCTGTTCTTTATCAACATCGTGGTCTCCGGTCTGCACTCCTATGCTGGCCTGAACTGAACGGTTGAGGAGCACTTCGCAGCCTCGATATCTGCTTTAGAAAGCGCAGCATCCAACTCCGCGAAATGAAAGAAACGGGGCCGGCTATCGCCCCGGTCCGACTCGGGCAGGAGACGCTTTTTGGCACCGTGCGAGGCGAGCCGGGTAACCACACTGGGCTAGGTGGAACCGTTCGCGGCACCTCGGGGAAGCCGGTGGCTCCCTGAGTCCGACTACGAAGAGATCGGCAGAACGAAACTGTGAGCTCCCGCAATGAATCCGAACTGACCGGCCGCCGTGTCCGCCCGGCCACCTGGGCGATCCTGGCGTGGATGATCATCATGATCGCCGCCATCCTGGGGGCGTGGAAGGGGTCGGAAGCCCGGTTCGGTGTGCTGTCGGAGATCACCGTGGCCACCGACCGCAGCACCGTCAAGGCTCTGCCCTTCACCGCGACCGACCTGGACGGCAACTCCTTCACCAACCCGGTGCCCGAATTCGTGGTGCGCAGCGAGCACACACTGACCGTCCGATTGTCCACCGAGCTGCGCGAGTCGACGATGAACGTCTACGAGGTGCGTCAGGGCGGTACCAATGAGTACATCGTCGAGGCTGGCGGTGCCGGCGAGCTACTCATTCCGGTGAGCACCCCGGAGCATGGCCCCATCGAGGGCCTAGCCATCCGGTCGGTCCCGATCTTCTATGACAATGCCGGTGAGCCGTCGATCCTCAACGGCGAATGGTCCGTGTCCTTCGTCTACGAGGACTGAGCGCCCCAGTGGCGGCAGCGGTATCGGCCTGACCATCACTCGCGCACTCGTCGAAGCCCACGGCGGGAACATTCGAGCGCACAGTGACGGGCCCGGCCGAGATGCAAGTTTCACTGTCGAGTTTCCGAGCTCTGGCCGCTCTCCCACTAACCCCGCTGATTCACGGGCCGGTGTGACTGCTGCTGTCGGGTGACGGCGGGCTTGTTTTCGCGTAAGGGCGTGCGGGGGTGCCGGCTGGCGCTGCCGGTGGGCGGGTCTCCGGGTGGTGATGTCGAGGGCGGGCGGGTGAGATCAGGCTGGTTTGGGGATCGCGGCGATCTTGTTGAACACGGCGACGATGGCGGTGGCCCAGGGCCATGTTTCGGGGATCTTCACCCGGCGTCGCCGGCCGCTACGGGTCAGCCGGGCTGCGACGTGCAGGAAGCGGTAGCGCAGCGCTTTGGGCTCGCACAAGGCCAGAACCGCAGCCTCGCCGGTACAGGCCAGCATCCGTGTCCACGCCACCAGATCTGCGGCGAGCATCACCGCCACCAACCAGGCCTGGTTGAGCGCGAACTCGCGTGAGGGCAGACGGCCAAGACCGGTGTCTTTTGCGTGACGGATCCGGTCCTCGACCCGGGCGTGAGCCCGATGCCTGGCTTCGAGGAATTGCAGCTGGCCGGTGGCGGTGTTGGTGACGAATGCCTGGTAGCGCCACCCGTCGATCTCCTCGAACATCGACAGTTGGGCGCCGGGGTGGGGTCGTTCGCGGCGGACGATGACCCGCATCCCGTCTGGCCACTTGGCGAGCATCCCGGGAGCGAGAAATCCGGTCAGCTCGGCAACCTCGGCCCCGTCCCGGATGTCACCGGAGGGATTGAGCGCTGGTCCCCACGCGGCCTCGGGGCAGGTCACGATGGCCCGGCGAATCGGGGCGGTGATGGAGAACCCGACCGAGTACTCCACCCGTCGACCACGGACGCGGTTCTGCTCGGTGATCCAATCCAACAGGTCGTGAGAGGCGCCGGCGCCGTCCGAGCGGATCAGCAGGTCACGGCGGTGAGCGGCGGGGATCTGCGCGATTGCCTGGCCCAGAACGTCGATGTGGTCGGCAGCGGTGTTGGAGCCAGCATTGCCCGGGCGCAAGCTCGCGGCGAGAAACTCTT
>NZ_JADDKI010000188.1:0-3885 GCF_015356725.1 Dietzia sp. SYD-A1 | reverse complement strand
CCGTCGATCCCAGATCCCGCCCCGCACACGCCGATGCGGGCACCCCGCCGGGCAGGTGCGACCACACGTGCCGCCGGGTGCGGGCACGCGCGACCTGGATCTTCTTGCGCTTGCCGGCAGTGACCTCATCGAGCGTGCGCCACACCGTCGGCGCCGACGCCACCGGGCCCAGGGCGCCGGACGCCGATGTCGGAGATGGACTCGCCGCCATCGGCGAGCATCACCGCGGTATCGATCAGCACACGGCCGCGGTCGTGGATCGGGATAAATTGTCGGCGAGCCATGGCCCCTGACAGCTCGGCGGTCAGACCGACCTGATCAGCCAGAAGTCGAGGCGCGATGGCCCCGGCGTGGGCGATCACCCCGACACCATCAGCAGTAACGGACAGACCGGCCGACCACGAAGTACGCTTCACCTACCGAGTGCTTTCTGCTGGAGAACATGGAACCTTAGACAAGTCCCAGTTTCCCCTGCTCAGGAAGCACTTCGGTCTATTTTCGCCCAGCGATCCGCAGATCCCCGTGAATCACCGGGCTTAGTGCTGCTGAACGGTTTTTTGCGGACGGTCGGCAGCAGCGTTGTCATCAGACCACTTAGAGCGTGCCGGCAACCGGAAACTCACCACATGCCGGTTATGGTTCCCAGCATCTCTTCCCAATGCCGCAGCGGCAGCAAGTGGCCCTCGTCCCGGTAGAGTTATTTCGACAAGCGGGGTTCCGGCGTGTGTTTGTCGCTGGGTCATGATTCCTGCCGGGCTCGGTGCAGTGTCGCGTACATAGCCAGCACGTTATTGACGCGAGGCATCGTGGTCGAGATCCGACCACGCATACGGCAGGGGTGGAGGTCGTTTAGAGGGGATTGCAACCTCAGACACTGAGATGAGGTTCGGCGCCGCACCAGACGGCGTTCGTATCGTGTGGTGGCCGACTCCGATCAGTTCGGTGCGCCGTTGTGCGACTGCATGTCCCACCAAGGTGAGGCGATCTCCGAATGATGAGACCTCAGCGCGGACCACTGCCCCATGTCTGACGGTGGCCGGCGAGCAGTTTGTGCTCGCAACATCAATTAAGTCCGCCCGTTCAGCCCAGATATTTAGCACGCGGCTATTAGGGGACTTGCCCTCGGTCGTGATAAAAGCCAGTCCCACTCTCAGCTCATTTGTCACGGCAGAGCGGTGAATTGGGCCGAACACACTGTAAACACCAAATATCGGGCTACGGAATTGAACTGTCCATTGCTCGCCCTTCGAGTGCGCCTCGATCAAGCTCAACATCTGGTGGACCGGGCGCCGCTTCGGCGGCCGGAGCGCGGGTAGCGGGAGCGGCGAGTGCACCAAGGACCTCGAGACGATCGTAGCGAAACCGGACACTAGTGTCCTATAGTATCGCTGAGGGGCCCTCGGGTGCCAGAAAGGGTCGTGCCGGTCGCTCGACACGGTCGATCGACGGCGATAATGGGCCTGTGCCTATCTCGGATCACAAGTTTTCGCCCATGGAGCTGCGGGAGAGGGAAGTCGTGCGCCGAGCCATCGGAACGGTCGTAGCCCGGTTGCGGAAGGCGGCCGCGCTCTCTCAGGTCGAAGTTGCCGAACAGGCGAACATGAGCGAGAGAGAGCTTCGACGGATTGAAAAGGGAGTCGGCGGAACCCCGCTGGATCGTCTATGGCCTCTAGCCCGTGCGATAAATTCAACGCCAGAAGAAATCGTGCTTGAAGCGCAGAAGCTCATAAGCGCCGACCCAGAACTCGGCTGAGAATACTAATGGGCCAGCCGCGACTCGTTTGATAGGCCGACCCAGTGGCGAGATTTGGCATGGCTGTAGAGATTGACGATCGTGGTCTGCACCCACCAACAACTTTCAGCTAGAACAGTCAGTACCACTGACGGCTAGGCTGTTCACTCCGTCGCGGCCTCCGGCAGGTTGCAGGGCGAAATCCTTGGGCTGATTGTTCGACACGCGCTGGTGAATAATTGGTTGACCGGCCTGCGTGGTGCTCAGAGTGGCGGCACTGACGTGAGACTTGGCGTGGGACGGTAGGTGAGGGCCGCGAGCGTCACTTGCGCGGCTAGCACCTCGTTGAGGGCTTTGAGTTCTTGAACTTCGGCAGTAAGAGACTTCACGTGTTCCGCATTGTCATTTTGGGTTCGGTCTCTTGTTGCGGCTTGATAAATTTCGATGAGTTGTTTTAGGTCGAGGTGTTTGTGGGTAAGCGCCGTTCGTGCAAGACCGGCTTCTTGGGCTATCGCTTTGACTGATAGTCGTCCCGAACTACCTTTGGATTCACCTTTCAGGGTCCGAATGAGCGCGGCAATGAGTTTGTCGCGTTCTTCTGCATCATCACCGCGTCGTGTCATGAATTGTTCTCTCCTCGTTCGTGTCGGGTGATTTCCTTGGTGAGTTCGTCCGCGATTTGCTGGTTGCGCGCTGCCAGCGGGGCGGGTAAGTAGTCGATTTCAGCAAGTAGTTGGTCGCGTTGCCGCGTCTTCTCTTCGACGTGGCTGTCGAGCAGGGCGATGTTGGGGCAGCCGCGTTGGCAGTTGGTGAGGTCTGGTGTGCCCGTGTCGTGGTTGGTAGCTCGGGTGGGGTGGCAGAGGGCGGTGGCGGCAACGTACGAGCAGACGTTGTGGGCGTGCCCGTTGTCGTGAATGAGAGTGAGTCCGGATCGTTTGAAACGGTCGAGTGCTGCTTCGGTTTTGACCTCGCCGGCGAACTCGGCAGCGAAGGCGGTGACGCCATCACGGACGCGATTCGTGGACGGGCCGCTAATGGCAGATCCGCCTTCGAGTTCTTCGGCGAGCATCGTGAGGTCATCCCAGGAGCCGAGGAGGGCGTCTAACTCCACTACATCGGGGAAGCCGGACTCCCCGCGCCCCGCGTAGCCGAGGGAGACGACGCTTTTGACGTGCCCGTACTGGATGCCGAGCGCAATCTCACCGCCGGGCTGGTTGGCGATGTGGTAGGCGAGCGTGCGTCGGAAGCGGGTGGTTCCGATAAGCAGGCGAGCGGCGTCACCGGATTGGTTCTCGGAGAGGATGCTGGTCGGCCCGGAGATTGGAACGACCGGGTCTCCGTTCTGGGTAGCGTGGGCGTTCCAGAGCGTGATGAAGCTGCCGAGACTAATACCTATGGAGGACGTGGTGGCTACTTCGCCTTGCCGCTGTTGGCCTTCTCGTGGGCGGCGGTTCCAGGCGAACAAATATGGGGTGTCTGGTCTCGCGAGCTGTTCGAGCGCCTCAATCGCGCGGGCGGCGGGCTCGATGGTCACCCACGGCTGGTCGCGTTGAGCACCTTGACTGAGTTGATCACCGTACTCGTCCCGGAGGCCCTTGAACTCGCGGCCGACGATTGTGTACTCAGCTGCGGCGCTGGCATTGCTGGTGACTGGGTTGTAGCGGAGGCAGCCGCGTTGAAGGTGCAGGACCTCTTGGGGGCGCATGCCGGTGAAGTAGGAGATGAGCACGAACGCTGCCGACCGCACGCTGCCTGCGTCGTAGGACTGGAGCCAGTTGGTGGCGTCCTTCCATTGTCGGGCGTTCTCGGCGGAGAGACGGCCCGGTGGGAGCGTGATCCCTTGCGCCGTGAACCATGTTTCAGCGGTCTTCTTAATGCCGCGACGCCCGACGGTGAGTGTGCCGTCGAGATAGCCGCTGATGACGGTGTGGGCGGCAACGATGAGCGCACTGATCGCCTCAGGGTGGAACGGTTCGGTTTTGTTCTCGTACTCGACTGGGGCAGGACCGAGCCACCGGCTATATTTCGCCGAGAACCATGAGGGTGCGGTGAACGCGTAAGGCGAGGGCAGGTCGACATTGTGGGCCCACAGTCGCCCTAGCCCCGCTGATTCACGGGCCGGTGTGACTGCTGCTGTCGGGTGACGGCGGGCT
>NZ_JADDKI010000187.1:0-7339 GCF_015356725.1 Dietzia sp. SYD-A1 | reverse complement strand
GCCTGGTCCCCGGACCCCACGACACGGGCGTGGAAGAACGGATCCGGCTGGCCGGGCTCGACCTGCGGGTCGGTGGCGAGGAGCGCCGAACCGACCGCGCAGCCGGCGGCGTCCCGGACGATCGACCCCTCGGCCGAGGCGGTGTCGAGCCGCGAGACCGCCCAGACCGAAACCGGATAGGCGAGGCCGCACAGGAGGGTGGCGAGGGCGACGACGACGAGGGCCGGCCGCAGCTGGCGCAGAGCAGTGGTGAGAGTGGACATGAGTCACGCGATCCCGGGGAGGTGTCGGACGAGCAGGTCGATGAGCCAGATCCCGAGGAACGGCGCGATCACGCCCCCGACCCCGTAGATCAGCAGGTTGCGCCGCAGCAGCGACGCGGCGGAGGCCGCCCGGTACCTCACGCCCCGGAGGGCGAGCGGGACCAGCAGCACGATGACTATCGCGTTGAAGATCACCGCGGACAGGATCGCCGACTCGGGGCTCGCGAGCCCCATGACGTTGAGCCTGTCCAGCTGCGGGAAGATCCCCACGAACAGCGCCGGCAGAATGGCGAAGTACTTGGCCAGGTCGTTGGCCAGCGAGAACGTGGTGAGCGCGCCGCGGGTGATGAGCAACTGTTTGCCGATGCCCACGATGTCGATGAGCTTGGTGGGGTCCGAATCCAGGTCCACCATGTTGCCGGCCTCCTTGGCGGCCGTGGTGCCCGAGTTCATGGCCACGCCGACGTCGGCCTGGGCCAGGGCGGGGGCGTCGTTGGTGCCGTCACCGGTCATCGCGACCAGGCGCCCCCCGGTCTGCTCGGCGCGGATCCGCGCGATCTTGTCGTCCGGGGTGGCCTCGGCCAGGTAGTCGTCGACCCCCGCCTCGGCGGCGATGGCCGCGGCGGTGAGCGGGTTGTCCCCGGTGATCATCACGGTGCGGATCCCCATGGCCCGCAGTTCGGCGAAACGCTCGCGCATTCCGGGCTTGACCACGTCCGAGAGCTCGACAGTCCCGAGGACCCGAGGTGCGCTGGCGAGAATCAGTTCACCGCCCTCGTCGTCGCCGGTCTTGGTCGCATCCCCGGCCCCGTTGGCGCGGACCGTCATCTCGGCCACCACCAGCGGCGTGGCCCCGCGCCGGGCGATGCGTTCGACGGACTCCCGCACCCCCTCGGGGGCCCGGCCGCCGTGCGCGGCGACCCAGGCCAGGATCGTGTCCGACGCGCCCTTGCGGATCTGACGGACCGTGCCGTCGGCCGCGGGGAGGTCGATCCCGGACATCCGGGTCTGGGCGGTGAACTCGACGGCCTCGGCGTCCGCCTCCGCTCGGGTGGCCGCGGCCGGCAGGTCGTGCTCGCGGGCACAGAACTCCACGATGCTCCGACCCTCCGGGGTCTCGTCGGCCAGGCTCGAGGCCCGCGCGGCCTCGGCGAGCTCCGCCGTCGACGCACCGGCCGCCGGGTCCAGGGACGTGGCCTGGCGAGCGCCGAACGTGATGGTGCCGGTCTTGTCGAGCAACAGGGTGTCGATGTCGCCGGCGGCCTCGACCGCCCGTCCCGACGTCGCCAGGACGTTGTGCTGGACCAGGCGGTCCATGCCCGCGATGCCGATGGCCGACAGCAGGGCGCCGATGGTGGTGGGGATGAGGCACACCAGCAGGGCGATGAGCCGGATCGGATCGATCTCGGCGCCCGAGTAGGCGGCCACCGGGCCGAGCGCGAGAACCGCGACCAGGAACACGATCGTGAGCATCGCCAGGAGGATGTTGAGCGCGATCTCGTTGGGGGTCTTCGTGCGCTCGGCCCCCTCGACCAGCGCGATCATCCGGTCGACGAACGACTCGCCCGGCGCGGTGGAGATGCGCACGACGATCCGGTCGGAGAGCACCACGGTCCCGCCGGTGACGGCACTGCGGTCGCCGCCGGACTCCCGCACCACGGGCGCGGACTCCCCGGTGATCGCCGACTCGTCGACGGTGGCGATGCCCTCGACCACGTCGCCGTCCCCGGGGATGGTCTCGCCCGCCAGAACCTCCACCAGGTCACCGACGGCCAGCTCCGTCGACGGGACGGTCTGGGTCTCGTGGGGGCCGCGTCGGACCCTGGCGGTGGTCTCCGTGGTGACCTTGCGCAGGCTGTCGGCCTGCGCCTTGCCGCGTCCCTCGGCGACCGACTCGGCCATGCCGGCGAACAGGACGGTGGCCCACAGCCAGGCCGCGGTGGACCAGCTGAACACGGTGGGGTGCAACACCGCGAGGACCGTGGTGAGCAACGACCCCACCCACACCACAAAGAGGACGGGGTTGCGGGCCTGGTGGCGTGGGTCGAGCTTCCGCAGCGCGCCGGGGGCGGCCGCGGCGAGGTGCCGGGAATCGAGCAGGGCGGTCACTGGAGTGCCTCCGCGATAGGTCCGAGGGCGAGCGTGGGCACGAAGGTCAGCGCCGCCACCAGGAGGATGACGCCGAGCAGCAGGCCGCCGAAGAGCGGTCCGTGCGTCGGCAGGGTGCCGGGGCCGGGGTCGCTGCGCTTCTGTGCGGCGAGGGAACCGGCCATGGCCAGGACGAGGATGATCGGCAGGAACCGACCGAGGATCATGCACACCCCGAGGGCGGCCTGGAACCAGTGGTCGGTGACCGTGAGGCCGCCGAACGCCGAACCGTTGTTGTTGGCCGCCGAGGTGAAGGCGTAGAGGTACTCGCTGAGTCCATGCGCCGAGTTGGGCGAACCGGGGGGCCCGCTGTTGCTCTGGGCCTCGACCGCGGACGGCATCACGGCCGTGATCGCGACGCCGGTGAGGACGAGCACGGGCATGACCAGCAGCGACAGGCTGGCGCAGGTGATCTCCCGGCGGCCGATCTTCTTGCCCACGAACTCCGGGGTCCGGCCGACCAACAGCCCGCCCACGAACACCGCGAGCACGGCCAGGACCAGGATCCCGTAGAGACCGGTCCCGACTCCGCCGGGGGCGATCTCGCCGAGGAGCATGTTGAGGATCAACGCCCCACCGCCGAGGGCCGAATAGCTGTCGTGGGCCGAGTTGACCGCCCCGGTGGAGGTTCCCGTGGTGGACACCGCGAAGAGCACCGAGGCCGGGATCCCGTGGCGGACCTCCTTGCCCTCCATCTGCATCCCGGCGGCCTGCGCGGCCACCCCGGCAGCGTGGTACTCGGCCCACGTGACCACGGCGAGCATGCCGCCCCACAGGGTGGCCATGACGCCGAGGATCATCAGCCCGTGGCGGCGGCTGCCGGCGCCCGACTCCGCGAGCATGGTGCCGAACGTGCGGGTCAGCGCCACCGGGATGAGCAGCAGGGCGAGGATCGACAGCAGGTTGGCGATCGGGGTGGGGTTCTCGAACGGGTGCGCCGAGTTGGCCCCGAGCACGCCGCCGCCGTTGGTGCCGAGCAGCTTGAGCGCTTCCTGGGAGGCGACCGGCGCCGTGGAGATCTGCTGTGCGGTGCCGTCGAGCGCCGTCACCGCCACGCCGCCGGAGAACGACTGGATCATGCCCTGGGTGAGGAACAGCGCGGCGAAGATCAGGCCGAGGGGGAGCAACACCCGGATGACGGCCCGGGTCAGGTCCACCCAGAAATTGCCGATCACGCCGCTGCGGACCCGGCAGAACCCTCGCACCACCGCGATGGCCACGGCGATACCGACGGCCGCGGAGACGGCGTTCTGCACCGTCAGCCCGATCATCTGGGTGAGGTTGGTGAGGGTCTCCTCGGGCGTGTACGACTGCCAGTTGGTGTTGGTGACAAAGGAGACGGCGGTGTTGAACGCCATGGCCGGGTCGACCGCGTCCTGGGGGGCACCGAGCGGCGGCAGCCAGTGCTGGACGCGCTGGATCGCGTACAGGGCCAGCATGCTGACCGCGGAGAACGCGAGCACCCCCAGGGCGTAGACGCGCCAGGACTGCTCGCGGCGCGGGTCCACACGGGCGAGCCGGTAGAGGAGCCGTTCGACCCCGAGGTCACGGTCGCTGGCGAACACCCGGGCCATGTAGTCGCCGAGCGGGATGTACAGCGCGGCCAGCAGCCCGAGCAGGCAGGCCACCTGGAGGCCCGCTGCGAGCGCCGGGCTCACGAGAACCGCTCGGGGTCGACGAGCGCCACCAGGAGATAGACCACCAGACTCGCCGCCACGACCAGCAGGATCACGGTGGTGACGCCGGCGAGGGTCATCGGCGGGCTCCCGAGGTGTCTGCGGACGCGGCGCAGGTCGACGCGGTGTCGCGAGACCCGCTGCCCGGCGACGCGGTGTCGCGAGACGCCGGGTCAGGCGCCGGGAGGCCGGTCGCCGGGAGGCCGGGGGAGGTGGCGGACTCGTCGGACCGGGAGAGCCGGTCGACGAGGAGCACGCAGCCGGCCAGGCAGGCCAGCATGAGCGCGAGGTAGGCGATATCGAGCATCGCGGGCACGGTCACTTTCGATCGGGGATCAGCGCGGCGGTGGCCTGCACTGCACCGAGAAGCCTGCGTCCCCCGCGACCGTGCGGGAAGTGGCATTTACGGACTCTTGATGCCCCGGGCGGGGATCTTTACCCGTCCCTGACGGGGCGATCCGCGGACGCGCAGGCGCTCGCGCGGGTGCCCGTGCCGACGCCACTGCGGCGACCCTCGCGCGGCGTGGTCTCTCGCCGAGTGGTCACATCTGACCGGTTCTGGGTCAGGTCACCTGGGAGAACGTGATCGTATGTGACCACACGGCGGTTCTGCGTCCGGTTCTCCCGCCGCCAGCTCGTCGGTACCGGGCTCCTCCGACGCGGGAATCCACCGGAGCGTCGTGGAGGGGGTGTCGGTCAGAAACCGCTCTGCTCGGCGTCGAACGTCTCACGGGCCCGCTCGATGGCCGGCAGGTTCGCCGAGGCCCAGTCGAGCAGCGCGTCGAGCGGTTCGCGCACCGTCTTGCCCAGCGGGGTGATCCGGTACTCCACCGCGATCGGCCGGGTGGTGAGCGCACGGCGCTCGATGAGCCCGTTGCGTTCCAACCGACGCAGGGTGGTCGACAGGGATTTCTGCGACACGGCCGGAATCGCCCGGCGCAATTCGTTGAAGCGACTCGGGGCCTCGCACAGAGCCGACATCACGGCCAGGGACCACTTGTCCAGGACGTGCGCGAGCAGTTCGCGGTGCGCCTCATCGACGGCGACCTCGTGGTCACGGTGGGTGGTGGTATCTGCCATGACACCTAGTCTCGTTGAAGTAACCTCGCGATACCAAGTACACAGTGACTACCACTTGCTCCCGACGACAGGAGGATCATGACAGTCGCCGTGTCCAGCCCCGAAGGCATGCTCCCTGACGCCCCGTACCACCACGTGGCCGTGGCCACCGGCACCCGCCAGGTGCACGTGGCCGGGCAGGTCGCTCACATGCCCGACGGCTCACCCCTCCCCACCGACCTGGCCGGACAGGTCTCGCAAGCGCTCCGCAACGTCGCCCGCGGGCTGGCTGGGGCTGGGGCAGGCTTCGACGATGTCGTCCGATTGACGTTCTACGTGACCGACTGGGAGCCGGAGAAGATCGGCGAGTTCATGGCCGGCGTGGAGGCGGTGGCTGACGAGATCGGCCTGTCGATTCCGTTGCCACCGGCATCGCTCATCGGGGTGCAGATCCTCTTCGAGCCGGAGGTTCTGGTGGAGATCGAGGCGACCGCGGTTCTGGACTAGTCGCGGCGATTCGCCGCGCCGGCTCCGAGCCAGCCCGCCGCGCCGCCTCCGATGCCGAGCCGATCCGCCGAGTGGTCACATCTGGCCGATTCCCGGGAAAACCACCTGGGGAAACCTGATCAGGTGTGACCACACGGCGGCACCTCTACTCGCGATCGGAGTCGATCGATGCTCTCGCCTTGATGATCAAGACGGTCATTCCACAGCCCAGGGACGTGAGCAGTACAGCTGCCGCCGTCGCTACACCTCCGTTACCCAAGTAGATTCCCGCGATCACGAACGACAACGCAACGAGAGTGCGGACACCCCGCGACGACAGCGCCTCCAGCGTCTCTGCGATGTACTTTCCCACCGGCCCGGGCCTCGTCGGTGAGGTGGCGTTACCCCGCCGCGGGCATCGGCGGGGCCGGGGCATGGGTCACGCCGGTGTGGCCGGTGCGCAGGTACTCGACCACGGCGTCGTCGACGATCGTGTTCCCCTTGGCCACCTGCCCGTGATCGCCGCCCTCGACCGTGAGCACGTGCGCTCCCATGCGCTCGGCCAGCGCCAGCGCCCCGTGATAGGGCGTCTGCGGATCCCCCAGCGAGTTGATGAGCAGCGGTGCCGTGGCCAGGCCCGCGTTGTGGACCGCGACGGGCGTGGTGACCGGAGCGGCGCCGGCACAGGCGGCCCCGGAACTGTAGGTCAGGCCGATGGCATCGAAGATGTCCCCGGTCACGAACTGCGTCCACAGGAACCCGGGGTAGTCGAGCGGCCGCGGGGCAACGCGGTTTTCATTGCACAGGACGGCGGACTGCATGTTGAGTGCAACCACAGCCTCCTCCGGGAGCTCCGGCATCTGCGGGTCCTGCGGCCCGACGGGCGTGCCGTCACGCAGGGCCTCCGCGATCACCGGCCACCCCGAGCTCTGCGGCGCCAGTCCGCGGGTCGCGCCGAGCATCGGCGACAGCGCCTGCACCGCGCCGGGAGTGCGGAGCTGGGTGAACAGCCCCTCGATCTGCACCCGCAGCGGGCCGGTGAGCGTGACCCCGTCGACGTACTGCTGCGCGAGCGCCCGCCACTCGGGCGGCACGTCGCCGACCCGCGCCGGGGGAGGGGCGAGGGTCGGGGTGGTGCCGGACTCGGCCATCACCCGCTGCGACCAGCGCCCGTACACCTTGAGTGGGGTATCGCCCAGCCCGTACACGGCGTCGTTGGCGGCGATCCAGTCGAACATCGCCATCACCCTGCGCTTGTAGGGCTCGGTCTGCTCGCGCAGCACGTCGTTCCACATCCAGTCCGGGTGCGCTGCCGAATCCAGCACCACCTTGTCCGTGTGCTGCGGGAAGAGCGTCGCGTAGGTCGACCCGAGCAGCGTGCCGTAGGACAGGCCGTGGATGGAGATGCGCTCCTGGCCGAGCGCGCGCCGGACCTCCTCCCAGTCGCGCGCGGTGTTCTCGGTGGTGAGGTGGCGCCAGTAGTCGCCGCTGGCCTGCTCGCACGACGCCCGGTGCGCGCCGCCCAGGTTGGTGGCGATCATCAACTGGTCGGCGCCATCCATCGGCGCGCAGTGGAGCGGGCCGGCGTGCGCCAGTCCCCGTGGTTGGACGCCGATGAGGTCCCACTCGTCCCGCAGGGCGTCGGGCCAGGTGAACAGCTCGTTGTCGTCGAAATAGGTCAGTGAATCCCCGCCCGGCCCGCTCCAC
>NZ_JADDKI010000186.1:0-11175 GCF_015356725.1 Dietzia sp. SYD-A1 | reverse complement strand
GGGGGGCACTGGACCGGGCACAGGCACGGAGACGAGTGCGGGCGCGGGCTCGGACGCGTCGGGTGTGACGGCGGGCCGGGGCAGGTTGGTCGCTCGGCGGCGGCATGGAAAGGTGGTCCTGGAGATAGACCGGGCGAGTGGAGCGGGGACGTAGATGAGCACGGACAAGTACGCCGACGAGATCGAGTCGGTGCTCATCGACACCGATGCGATCCGCGACCGGATCGCCGAGATGGGCGCGAAGATCGGGGAGCGCTACCGGGACTCCGAGCAGGAGGTCGTGCTGGTCGCCGTGCTCAAGGGCGCGGCGATCTTCGTCTCCGACTTCGCCCGCGCGCTGACCATTCCCTCCGAGCTGGAGTTCATGGCGGTCAGCTCCTACGGCTCCTCCACCAGCTCCTCGGGAGTGGTGCGGATCCTCAAGGACCTCGACCGTGACATCGCGGACCGCGACGTGATCATCGTCGAGGACATCATCGACTCGGGCCTGACCCTGTCGTGGCTGATGCGCAACCTGCGGACCCGCAACCCGCGCTCGCTGGAGATCGTCACCCTGCTGCGCAAGCCCGACGCGGTCAAGGCCGATCTGGACATCCTCGAGATCGGGTTCGACATCCCCAACGAGTTCGTGGTGGGCTACGGCCTGGACTTCGCCGAGCGCTACCGCGACCTGCCGTACATCGGCCGGCTGCACCCGCGCATGTACTCCTGAGGGGTGCTGTTTCTCGTCTGAGTCGCCGCCGGGGCCTGTCGCCGGGCTGCTCGGTCGGTCGCCGTCGCGATATCGCTA
Source organism: Dietzia sp. SYD-A1 (assembly GCF_015356725.1). NCBI lineage: Bacteria > Bacillati > Actinomycetota > Actinomycetes > Mycobacteriales > Dietziaceae > Dietzia > Dietzia sp. SYD-A1. The sequence goes on along the minus strand of NZ_JADDKI010000186.1, from coordinate 10,385 downwards.
GCTGTCCGGCCGCGTGAAGGTCCGCGTCGGGGGGGCCGCGTCGGGGACGTCTGCCGCGGTGGAGTGTCCCCGTAACGAGGTCGCGCAGGCCACGCCCGCCGCGGCCCCGGTGCCCACGGCGATCGGGACGAGTTGCAGACCGGTCACGATGTCACCGGCGGCGTACACACCGGCCACGCTGGTCAGTTGCAACGCGTTGACCGAGAGGCCGCCCTCGTCGTCGATCCGGCAGCCCAGGGCCTTCGCGAGGTCGTTCGTCGGATGGTGCGCGTAGGAGAAGAACACCTTCGATCCGGTGATCATGGTGCCGTCGGCCAGGCGCACGCCCTGCAGTGCACCGGGTTCGCCCACCAGTTCCCGGGCGACGCCGTCGACCACCTGGATGTCGTGTACGGCGCAGGCGGCGCGCTGATCGTCGTCGAAGGCCGGGTCGGAGTCGCTCTCGGTGATGATCACGACCTCGGACGCCCAGTCCAGTAGTTCCGAGGCGTACGCGGGTACATGCGCACCGGCGCCGAGCACGATGACCCGCTGATCTGCGGCGGTGAGGCCGTCGCAGGCGGGGCAGTGGTGGACGTCGACACCGTAGTGTCGGTCGATCCCGTCGAGCTCGGGGAGCCGGTCTCGCACTCCGGTGGCGAGGATGACCCGCGTGGCGGTGACGGACATCGGGGCCCCGTCCCCGTCGTCCGATGTCGTGGCCGGTGCGATGCGGGCGACGAAGCGATCGTCGGATTCCCTGGTCAGCTCCGAGACGAGACCGTCGAGTCTCCGCACGGTCGGATAGCGGCGCAGGCCTTCGTGGGCGTCGGCGTAGAACTCGTCCGGTGTGGCCGGGCCTGTGCCGAGAATGCCGTGGATCCTCTCGGCGGACAGGTTGCGTTGGCCTCCGGCGTCGACGAGCAGGGTGGAACGTCGATACCGGCCGAGCCATGTCGCAGCGGAGAGCCCCGCCGGTCCACCGCCCACGATGAGGGCGTCGACCGTGTCGGGTGGCGGGTTGTCCGACGCGCCGGGAGGAGGTGGCCGGGTCATCGGTTCTCCGTGCGGGTGGTGGGATCCTCCCCGCGGCGTAGGAGCGGCAGGTGCTCGACGGCGTGGGCGAGTGCGCTGAGGCGGGCGCCGGCCCGGTGAAGCGGCGAGGCGGAGAGCGCCGGTCGGCGCAGCGCGGCGGTCTCGAGGGCATCGCGCAGGCGATCGATGACGGTCAGCGGCAGTGCTGCGGCGACGTTGCCCGGCGGGCGGCGCGCGACGACCGGGTGAGCTCGTGTGGGGGCGGTACGGCGGACCACTTCCCAGGCCAGGCCGAGCGCGGTGAGTCGCCCGTGGCTCAGGCGCTCCTGGAGCCGGGGCAGCAGTTCGTCCTCCTCGTCGCGGACGTCGTCGCGGAGCACCTCGACGAACCGCGCCAGGAGGTCGGGCCTCGCAGGATCATCCGCGGGCAGGTTCTCGAGTCGGACGACCAGCTCGTTGACCTCCTGATGCTCCTGTTCCACCTCGAGGGTCAGGTCGTGCCCGTCCGGGAGGACCCGGCGAAGCACGGGCCACAGCACGGCCTCCTCGGCGAACGCGTGGGGGAACACCAGGCGGTACACGCGGAGAAGTACCTGTCGTTCTTCCCGGGCATCGGCGTGCTCGAGTTGGTGCAGGAGACGGTCCAGTGTGACGTGGTCGAGCTTCTGGCGGCTCAGGACACTCAGGCGGCCGCCGAGCTGGGTCGTCGTCTGGTCGGCGATCGAGGTCACGTTCGCTCTCGTTTCTCTAGAGGGGGTCGGTGAGGGGGTCGCGGCCAACGTGGCTGCGGTGGAATGGGAGACGGGGCCGGGGGAGATCCCCCGCGACCCCGTCGCGCGCGCAGATCGACTCAGTAGGTGCGTCGCTCACACGATGGCTTCCTGCGCGATGAGGCGTGCCGGGGTGGTCCGAGGGTGGATCTCACTCCTTGTTGAGCGTGTCCTGGACGGTGCCCGCCACCTTCTCCACGGTGTTCGGCAGCTCTGTCGTGCCGTAGAAGCGGGCATCCGGATGGGTCGGGGGCGGCATCGGCGGGCCTTCGAGCGGTTCATCCGAGTACGAGAACTCGCCGTGGCCGTCCGGCGTGGGGCCGGACGCCCAGGAACCGTCGTCGGCGGTGGCCCCGTCGGAGAAGTTGTACAGCGTGTACGCGTGCTCTCCGGCCTCCTTGGACTTGGGGAAGTTCGACGGCACGGGCAACTCCTCGAGGCCCTCGGCCTTGAGGTCGCTGATCGCCGCGAGCCACTGGTTCTGGTGCATCGTGTCGCGGGCGAGCAGGAACGACAGCAGCTCCCGGATGCCCGGGTCGTCGGTCATGTGGTAGAGCCGGGCGACTGCGACGCGCCCCTGCGACTCGGCGTTGACGTTGGCGTACATGTCCGCCAGGAGATTGCCGCTCGCGGTGACGAACGCCCCGGACCAGGGGTTGCCCATCGAGTCGACGGGCCGGGCCCCGGCGCCGGCGAGGATGCCGTGCTGGACGTCGGTGCCGCCGACCACAGCTGCCACCGCCGGATCGTTCTGAACGGCGTGATCGGTGATCCCCAGTGGGGCCTTCTCGAGCAGTTGGGCGACCATCGTCGCGAGCATCTCGACGTGGCCGAACTCCTCGGTCGCGGTGCTGAAGAGCAGGTCTCGGTACTTCCCGGGGATGTGGGCGTTCCACGCCTGGAAGCTGTACTGCATGGCCACGGTGATCTCGCCGTACTGACCGCCGATGACCTCCTGGAGCTTGCGTGCATACACGGCATCGGGCTTCTCGGGCTTTGACTGAAATTGCAATTTCTGCTTGTGATAAAACATGGGAACTCCCGCACTGGACACGTTGAATTCATCGAATCTCGACGAATAAATCCAGTGAGCGCCACGGTAGGCGCGGCACACGGGCATGGCTACCGCACGCTCCCCCCGGGTGGCTGCACCGGAGTGGCATGCATGCTGTTCACGGCGATTTCTCTGCCGGAAATGCGGCATGGTCGGCCACATGGCGCCCGCGGCGGTGATCGAACTTCTCGGCCTCGACAGGGCGCGTCCGATTATCGTGCCCCGGTTCCACGGTCTCTTGTCGCGGCGGCGATTGAGGCACCCGCGGGAATATGAGGGTCACTGCCCGTCAATCGCATTACGTTCTTTCCGAGGGCGTGCAGGAGAGATCAGTATGCCGAGAAGCGTTCAGACTGACCTGCCCGCCAAACCGGGTCCGAGTGCGCCGGTCTGCCATCGATCGGGGCCGGGCAGACGTTCTGGGTCCCGACATCAGCAGAGCCTCGGCTCAGTAGTCGTGGTCAGCGCCGCGGCTGCCCGTGGTCGCGCCGATCCGCCTGAGGTGGATCCGGCGTGCGAGACGAATGGCGGGCCGTGCCAAGAACTCCACTGAACCGAGAATGAACAGCCAGGTGCCGATGGTCTGGGTGGAGTCGGAGAGGAACAGGACGCTGCCGACGAGGAAGAACAGCGCTATGAGCACGTCGTTGGCGATCGACAGTGTCTCGTAACGATCGTTGATGACCACCTCGTCGTCGCCGAGGGGAAGCCGCAGTGACCAGTCGGATCCGGAGGCGGTCGTCGATGGGGTGCTCGTGTGAGGGGTGGCATTCATGAAAAGCGCGACCTCGGAGTGAGTGGGTGTGGCCGTCGACCACGCGATCGCGGCGGCGGGCGGACCGCGCGCGGTCGCGTCGATTCCGCCTCGTGGGCGCCTGCGACGCTACGCCGGGCACCTGGAGGTCACTACCGAAGCCGATCCCGTCACTCGGAATGGATGAGAGGGTTCCCGGTGCCGGGGTGAGGGCTGCCCGCAGAAGTGACGGCCCCGAAGGCGCGCGTTCGTCGCGCTGATCCGGATCGCCCGATAGCGTGATCCGGATCACATGTGGGATATATGCTCCGGAGCATGTTCCCGGGAACCTTCGCCGCCACCACGCCCGACAAGCCCGCCGTGATCCGCCCCGCGACGGGCGAGCAGGTCACCTACGCCGAGCTCGAGGCCAGGTCGGCCCAGTTCGCGCACGTGCTGACCGACGACTGGGGGTTGCGCCCCGGTGACACCATCGCCGTGGTGTCGGACAACACCCTCGAGATGGTCGAGATCTACTGGGCCGCGTTGCGGACCGGGCTCTACATCGCGGCCATCAACCATCACCTCACGGCCGACGAGTCCTCCTACATCATCGGCGACTGCGGGGCCCGCGCCCTCGTCGTCTCCGCTCCGGTGGCCGACCACGTGGATCTGTCCCCTGACGCGCACCCGGGCGTCGAACATCGGGTGGTGTTCGGCGGAACACTCGACGGGTTCGCGGACTACCGTGCGCTGCTGGCCGACAAGCCCACCGATCCGCCCGCCGACCAGCCCCGTGGGCACGACTTCCTCTACTCCTCCGGCACCACCGGCCGACCCAAGGGCGTCCGCGTGGACCCGCCGGAGGGGCAGATCGACGAGGTGCCCGACGTCTACACCCCGGTGTTCAGCTTCCTCTACGCCTTCGACGCCGACAGCGTGTACCTGTGTCCCGCGCCGCTCTACCACGCGGCCCCGCTGAGGTTCTGCGGTGTGGTCAACTCGGTCGGCGGGACCGTGATCCTCATGGACCGCTTCGACGCCGAGGAGTCACTGCGCCTCATCGAGGAGTACCGCGTGACCCACTCGCAGTGGGTACCGACGATGTTCGTGCGCATGCTCAAGCTGCCCGAGGAGACGCGGCAGCGCTACGACCTGTCCAGCATGACCCACGCCATCCACGCCGCCGCGCCGTGTCCGCCCGAGGTCAAACGCCGGATGATCGAGTGGTGGGGACCGGTGATCCACGAGTACTACTCCGCCACCGAGGGGATGGGGATCACGTTCATCAACTCGCAGGAGGCACTCGAGCGGCCCGGATCGGTGGGGCGCGACGGGCTCAAAGGCATCGCGCACATCTGCGACGAGGAGGGCCGCGAGCTCCCCATCGGTGAGATCGGCACCATTTACTGGCAGCAGGACGAGGGCACCTTCTCCTACCACGGCGATCCGGACAAGACCGCGTCCGTCTTCCACCCCGAGCACTCGAACTGGTCCACCTTCGGCGACGTGGGATACCTGGATTCCGACCGCTTCCTCTACCTCACCGACCGCAAGGCGTTCACCATCATCTCCGGCGGGGTGAACATCTACCCGCAGGAGATCGAGAACGCCCTCGCACTGCACCCCGCGGTCGACGACGTCGCCGTGATCGGGATCCCCGACGAGGAGATGGGGGAGCGGGTCCACGCCGTGGTGGTGCCCGCCCCCGACCGCGCCGGCGACCCGGGCCTGGCTGACGAGATCCTCGGATCTCTCCGTGGCCACGTGTCGGACTTCAAGATCCCGCGCGCGGTGGACTTCGTCGACGAGCTGCCCCGCACCCCCACCGGGAAGCTGGTCAAGCGTCGGATCCTGGACCGCTACACCAGCGGGTCCCCGGCCTGAGCTGTCGATGGACCTGACCGAGGAGTTCGAGCGCGAGCGGCCCAGACTCACCCGGATCGCCACACGCGTCCTCGGTGATCCGGCCGAGGCCGAGGACGCGGTCCAACAGGCGTGGCTCCGACTGGCGAGGGCTGACGTCTCCGCCGTCGACAACCTGCCGGGATGGCTCACCACCGTGGTCACCAGGGTGTGCCTGGACCGTCTCAAGGCGGCGGTGCCGGCGCCCGGTGAACCGCTCGACCGTCCGGGAGTCGATCCCGACCCGGCCGACGAGGCTGTCCTGGCCGACTCGGTGGGATCGGCGCTTCACCTGGTGCTCGACCGGCTCACCCCGGCCGAGCGGGTGGCGTTGGTCCTGCACGATTCGTTCGGTGTCGACTTCGCCGCCATCGCCGGAATCCTGGACTGCACCCCGGCCGCCGCCCGCAAGCACGCCTCCAGGGCGCGGTCCAAGGTCCGGGGGCCGGCGGGTGCGTCCTCGGGTGCTTCGGCGGGGTATCAGGGCACAGCGGACTGGCGGGTCGTTGACGCCTTCCTCGCCGCCGCCCGCGACGGGGAGTTCTCCCGACTCCTCGAACTCCTCGCGCCGGACGTGGTGGTGGCGGGTGACCCGGTCGCCGTGGGCCTGGGGACCCCCGCGCGGATCGAGGGCCGCGATGCGGTGGCGGAGTTCTTCAACGGTGCCGCGGCCGCCGCTCTGCCGGTCTTCGTCCACGACCGACCGGGGGCGGCGTGGTTCGACCGCGGTGTCGCCCGGGTGGCCTTTGACTTCCGTGTCACGGGCGGCGTGGTCACCCGCATCGACTTCCGGGCCCGACCCGAGGCACTGGAGACGATCGACCGCCGGCGGGACGGCGACAGGCGCTGACCTCCGGGGTAGAGCACCTCGCCGACAGTGCAGTTCACCTCGCCTGCCAGGGGACGGTCACATCTCCGGGCCGCCGCTCGTCATCATGGTGGGGAGCGCACACCGCGCCACCCGGACACGGGAGGACACACCATGAAGACCATGACCTGCAGAGACCTCGGAGGCCCCTGCGACCTCGCCCATTCCGGAGAGACCGCGGACGATGTGATCAACGCCCAGGACGCCCACCTGAAGGAACTCGTCAAAGCGGGGGACGAGGCGCACGGGCCTGCGCGCAAGGAGATGAAGGGGCGGTGGATGCGGCCCCGTCAGGCCCTCGGGTGGTACAACGACGTCAAGAAGCGTTTCGCCGAGCTGCCGGAGGACTGACGCGGACCCGGGCTCGTCCCCGTTCAGCCAGCACTGTCGATCGTGCCAGCACTCTCGATCGCAGCAGCCAACGAGAGCAGTGTCGGTTCGGAACCGGGCCGACCGACGAGCTGTACCGAGGTCGGCAGGACCCGGCCGGCCGGGGTCGCGGTGCGACCGCAGGGGACGGTCATCGCGGGCCAGCCCAGCACGTTGGCCAGTGGGGTGAACGGCGAGAACCTCATCGACGCCCACAGTGAGCGCCCCCAGGATCGCTGGTGCCAGTCGGTCGCCTCGGGCGGCAGGTCGGCCAGTGCCGGGGTGAGCCACACGTCGACGCCGGCGGTGTCCATCGCGCGCTCGACCTCGGTCCGCAGCGCCTCGGTCGCCCGGTTCCACCTCGTGTCCCCGTCGCCCGCCCCACCGCGGCGGAACACGGTCCGACCGAGCAGGGCGTGGTGCCGGGTGCGGCGCTCCATCGCGGACAGTGGAAGGTTCTCCTCCTCCGCCGCGCGCGCGACCGCAGAGGTCCACCGCGCCAGGTAGAGCACCGGGTCACGGGGGGACGGCAGGGAGGTCTCGACGACGACGAGATCGCGGGCCCGGAGCACATCCGCGGCCTCCCGGGCCGCTCGGGTCCACGGCTCCCGGATCCGGACGAGGTCCCGCCCGAGCCGGATCGGACTCGTCGTGGACAGGCCCACCCGCGTCTCACCGGGTACGGGTCCGACGGAGGCCAACTCGGGTCGCCCGGCCATCACCGACAGGGCCAGCGCCGTGTCCCCGACGGTCCGGGCCAGGGGGCCCGACTCCGCCAGCCGGCCCCAGTTGTCGCCGGCGAGCCGGGTGGGGACGACCCCCGGACCGGGCTTGATGGTCACGATGCCGCAGGCGGCGGCGGGGATCCGCAGGGACCCCATCCCGTCGTCGCCCACCGCCAGCGGGACCATGCCGGAGGCGACCGCCGCGGCCGATCCCCCCGACGACCCGCCCGCGGACAGGGACTCGTCGAGCGGATTGCGGGTGATGCCGTGTTCCTCCGAATCCGTCATCCCCCACGTGCACAGCTGGGGCGCGGCGGTGATGCCCACCGGTATCGCGCCGGCCGCGAGAAGCGGGGTGATCACGGGGTTGTCGAGGGTCACCGTGCTCTTGATGGCCAGGGGGACCCCCGCCAGGGGCAGCCCGGACCGTTCGGTCTCATCCGAGGCGTCCACGGCGGCCGCGGCCGATCTGCCTTCCTCGCCGAGCAGAGTGGTGAAGGCGCGGAGGGCCGGGTCGAGACGGGTGATCCGGTCCAGGGCCGAGTTGAGCGCCTCGGTAGCGGTGCCGGCACCGGAACGCACGTCCTCTGCGGCCCGGGCCGCGGACGGTGTGGGGGTGGTCACGGTCCCGATGGTACGGGGCGGGTACGACACCGCTGCCCTGTCCGCCCACGGCGATCAGCCCGGTCGGGTGTCGCGCTTCGCAGGTAGCCTGGTGCGACAGAGACGACGTCGCGCGACTGTGCTCATGACATTGTGCTCACGACACCGAGCTCATGGCACCGAGCTCATGACATCGCGCAGGACGTCGTGCACCACCAGGCCCGCCGACCGGTAGGGCTGTCCTTCGCATCCGAGGACCGAATGGAACGCAAGAGCAACACCGTCTTCCGCAACGTGGCGATCGCGGGCGTCGTCATCCTGGCGATCGTCGGGTTCTCGTTCTTCGCGAACGACGAACGGGGGTACACCGAGGTCGACACCTCGGTGGCGCTCGCCCAGATCGACGCGGGCAACATCCGGGAGGCGACGATCGAGGACCGGGAGCAGCAGCTCCGTCTCACCCTCGAGTCGCCCATCACCCCGGAGGAGGGCGCGGACGAGACCGACCAGGTGCTCGCCAAGTACCCGGAGGGCGCGGCGGAACAGATCTTCGACCGGATCGCCGCCGCCGAGCCGGAGAACTTCGACACCACGGTGACGCAGCAGGGGTTCCTCACCCAGATGCTGTCGTTCCTGCTGCCCATGCTCATCCTCTTCGGGCTGCTGTTCTACTTCATGTCCCGGATGCAGGGGGGCAAGGGTGGCCTGTTCGGCGTCGGCAAGTCGCGAGCCGTCGAGTTCACCAAGGACATGCCCCAGACCACCTTCGCCGACGTCGCGGGTGAGGACGAGGCGGTGGAGGAGCTCAACGAGATCAAGGACTTCCTCCAGAACCCGGCCCGCTACGAGCGGCTGGGCGCCAAGATCCCCCGCGGTGTCCTGCTCTACGGGCCGCCCGGGACGGGCAAGACCCTGCTGGCGCGCGCCGTGGCCGGTGAGGCCGGCGTCCCGTTCTTCTCGATCTCCGGCTCGGATTTCGTGGAGATGTTCGTGGGCGTGGGCGCCTCGCGAGTCCGCGACCTCTTCGAGAAGGCCAAGCAGAACGCGCCCTGCATCGTGTTCGTCGACGAGATCGACGCGGTCGGCCGGCACCGCGGCTCCGGGACGGGCGGCGGACACGACGAGCGCGAGCAGACCCTCAACCAGCTCCTCGTCGAGATGGACGGGTTCAGCGACCGCGAGACGGTCATCATGATCGCGGCGACGAACCGGCCCGACGTGCTCGATCCGGCCCTGCTGCGCCCCGGCCGGTTCGACCGGCAGGTGCCGGTGACCAACCCGGATCTGCGCGGGCGCGAGTCGATTCTCGCCGTCCACTCGGTGGGCAAGCCCCTGGCCGCCGATGTCGACATGAAGTCGCTGGCCCGGCGCACGATCGGCATGTCCGGGGCCGACCTGGCCAACGTACTCAACGAGGGCGCGTTGCTGGCGGCACGGATGGGGCGGGACGAGATCTCGACCGACATCCTCGAGGAGGCCACCGACCGGGTGGTGGGCGGTCCTCGTCGCAAGCACCGCGTGATCAGCGAACACGAGAAGAAGGTCACCGCCTACCACGAGTCAGGGCACGCCCTGGCCGCGTGGGCGATGGAGGATCTGGAGCCGGTCCACAAGGTCACGATCCTCGCGCGCGGCCGGACGGGTGGTCACGCCCTGGTCGTCCCGGAGGACGACAAGTCCCTCATGACCCGTGCGGACATGATCGCGCGGATCGTCATGGCCATGGGGGGCCGTGCGGCCGAGGAGTACGTCTTCGGCGAACCGACCTCCGGCGCCAGCTCCGACATCGAACAGGCCACCCGTATCGCCCGCACGATGGTCGCCGAGTACGGGATGAGTTCCAAGCTGGGCGCGGTCAAGTACGGCGGCGAGGGCGGGGACCCCTTCCTCGGACGCGGCGGCGGCGCGGGTTCCGAGTACTCCCCGGAGGTGGCCAAGGCGATCGACGACGAGGTCCGCAGGATCATCGACGCCGCACACGCCGAGGCGTGGCGGGTCCTCGAGTCCAACAGGGACGTCCTCGACGCGATCGCGGCGGAGCTGCTCGAGAAGGAGACACTCCGCCAGGACGACCTCGAGCGTCTGTTCGCGGATGTGGTCAAGCGTCCGAGGATCACGGAGTTCGACGACTTCTCCGGTCGTGTCCCGTCGACCCGGCCGCCCGTCAAGACCCCGGGTGAGCTGGCCAAGGAGCGCGGCGAGCCGTGGCCGCCACCGGTGAGCGACCCGTTCGCGATGCCCGTCCTGCCGGCCAGCCGGGACTCCGGGGACACCGGACGGGACGGGAACACCGGCCAGGACTCGGGCCGGGGCGCGGTGGGCGAGACCGGACTCGGGCGGGAGT
>NZ_JADDKI010000185.1:0-10900 GCF_015356725.1 Dietzia sp. SYD-A1 | reverse complement strand
GGTGACAGCGGCGACCTCCCGGGCCGCGGGGACCTCGTGGCCGGCGGCGTCCAGGATCGCCGCCGCCAACGGATGCTCGCTGCGGACCTCCAGGGCGGCGGCCACCGCGAGGACCTCCGCCCCGGAGACCCCGTCCGCGGTCGCGATCTCGACGACGACGGGACGATTGCGGGTGAGGGTGCCGGTCTTGTCCAGGGCGATTCCGCGGATGCGGCCGAGGGCCTCCAGAGCGGCGCCTCCCTTGACCAGCACACCGAACCGGCTGGCCGCACCCACGGCGGCGTACACGGTGACGGGCACAGAGATCGCCAGGGCGCAGGGCGAGGCCGCCACCAGGACGACGAGGGCCCGTTCGATCCACACCTGCGGGTCGCCGAACAGGCTCCCCACCACCGCGATCAGCGCGGCGGCCACGAGGATGCCCGGGACCAGGGGCCTGGCGACGGTGTCGGCCAGCCGCTGGGCCTGGCCCCTGCGTGACTGTTCCGCCTCGACGATCTGGACGATCCTCGCCAGCGAGTTCTCCCGCGCCTCCGCGGTGACCGTGACCTCCAGGGCGCCGCTGCCGTTGATCGACCCCGCGTACACCTCGTCCCCCGGACCGGCCTCGACCGGGACCGATTCGCCGGTGATCGCCGAGTTGTCCAGGGCGGTGCGGCCGACGCGGATCGTGCCGTCGGTGGCGATCCGCTCGCCCGGTCGGACGATCATCACCTCGCCCAGACGGAGGTCGTCGGGCCCGACCCGCAGCTCGCGCCCGCCGCGGAGGACGGTGGCGGTCGACGGAACCAGCGACAACAGGGAGCGCAGGCCTCGGCGGGTGCGTGCGACCGAATACTCCTCGAGCCCCTCGCTGATGGCGAAGAGGAACGCCAGCAGGGCGGCCTCCTCGACCTCGCCGAGGATCAACGCGCCGGTGGCCGCGATGGTCATGAGCGTGCCCACGCCGATGCTGCCCCGCGCCAGGCGTCGGAGAGTCGACGGGACGAACGTGGAGCCCGCGACCAGGAGCGCGACCGCGTACAGCACGAACTCGGCCGGGTGGGGCCCGACGGTCCGGCCGAGGAGCAGTCCCGTCAGAAGCAGTGATCCGGCCGCGGCAGCGGCCCGGATCTCGGTGACCTGCCACAGGTGTTCCGGACCGCGGTTCTCGCCGTCCCCGGCCGGAGGGTCATCGGGGCCGCACCCGCACGCGTCGCTCACGAGACGTGGTTGGGGCACAGCGCGACCGCCGACCCGGTCGCGGCGAGGAGCGTCTCGGCGGAGGCCAGCAACTCCATCAACTCGGGACGGGCGAGCGAATAGAACACCTGCCGGCCTTGCGGTCGCCCCTCCACGAGCCCGCAGTCCCGCAGGCACGCGACGTGGGCGGAAACCGTGGATTGCGCCAACCCGAGTTCGGCCACCAGGTCGGCGACCCGGGTCTCACCGCGCGCGAGCCGGCGGATGATCGCCAGCCGGGTTCCGTCGGACAGGCTGCGGAACAGCGCAACCCCGGCATCGATCGTCATTCGACGATGATAACGGGGTTGAGCGATGTGTTCCAGGCTCGGCGCCGGCGTCGGCCCGGCCTCTAGGAATTGGCGATCGCGAGCACCGTCCAGACGGGGAGCCAGAGCCCGAAGCTCAGGATGGTCAGGATCAGGTGCAGCGGGTGGTTGACCCGCCTGCCGCCGCCGTGGGTGACGAACACCGTCTGCTGCATCGGGTACGGGTGGGGCATGATTCCCTGCGCCGGCATTCCGTAAGCCGTGTACTGCTGGAACCGGGCGGGGTCGCCGAATCCCTGCCCGGCCGCCGGCGACGCCAGATGATGGGGCACGAACTCGGTGTTCTGCCTGTACGGCGCCGCGGGGGTGATTCCGTAGGGCAGACCTCCGTCGTGGGCGAGCCGTTCGACGTTCTCCGAGGCCGGGACGGTCGGACACTGCTCGGTGGCCGGTACAGGGGGGAACTGCTCGGTCGGAAACCGCTCTGTCGGGTAGCGCTCGGGAGGGAAGTGCTCCCCTGGGTACCGCTCCACGGGGGCGAATTGAGTCGTGGTCGCCGTGGTGTGGTCCCACCCGGCGTCCGAGGAGTCGTCGGAGCGGGAGGGGGTCTGCTCGTTCATGGCGGCTCGATTCACGATGTGCGGGGCCGGTGACCCGGCCGGTTTCGCCGGTCACCCTAATCGCGGGCACGGCCTGGTCACATCGGGCTGCGCTGCGAATCCGGGGATAAATGGGGGGTCCCCCGCAGTGCGCGCGACCGGATGGTCGGGGTCTACCCCGAGGAGCCCTCGCCCCTCCTGCGCCTGCCGACGAGGAACCAGAGCAGCAGCAGGAGCGCGGCGAGCCCCAGCAGCGCCGCACCTGCTCCCAGGGGACGAACAGGCGCGGTGGTGGCCTCGGGCGAGCCGCCCGAGGCGGTGACGTCGCCCACCGGGGGGACCGCGAACTCGCGCGCGGTCGTCTGCTTCTCGGTCCCGCTCGCCAGATCCACGGTCGCCGTCCACTCCCCGGAGGGGAGCGGGATGGCCTCGGAGACGGGGAAGCGGATCTCGGCGGTCTCACCGGGCGCGATGGTGGCGGGTTCCGACGCGAGGGGAGGGGTCGCCAGCCCGCCGGGTCCGTCGGTGAGATCGAGTGTCCCGGCCACATCCACCGCCCTGTGTCCCGTGTTGGACACCGTCGCGAGGAATGCGGCGACGCCGACCGCTGCCCAGACAGGCCGCAGATCGAGGATCTCGAATCCGGAATCGGGCGCGCCGCCGGCTCCGGTGGAGAGGTACACGCGGACCCCGACGCGCGAGATCTGGTCGAGGCCGGTCTCGCCCGCACCGGAGCCGCTCGAGGAGGACCCGGGCGACCCGAGCGAGCCCGACCCCGCCGACCCCGACGAGCCCGTTCCTGTGCCCACCGCGTTCCCGCCCGGGGCCGCGGAGGTGTGGGATGCCCAGATCACCGCGTACTGCTCGGCATCGGGTGCCCCGGCGGGCACGGTGATCGTCGCGGTGACCATCGCCGACTGGCCGGGCAGCAGGTTCAGCACCGATCTGTCGAGGTGGATCCACCGGGTCAGCGCGTTCGACTCCCCGGGCGATGCGGGCAGGAACGACCCGCCCTGCACCGTGGCCGGCCCGGCGTAGACCTCGATCCTCTGCGGGGAGTCGGTGTGGTTGCCCACCTCGAGTCGACGAGTGGTCGACGCCCCCGCGCTGAGATGGTCCACGATGTACCGATGTGCCCTGGGGTCGTTCGACGGCGTCGGCGGAGCGCTCCTGAGTCCGATCGAGATCGTGCCCGGGCTCGCGCCGGGTGACGGTCTCTGATGCGCGAGGGCGGGTGTGGGCGAGGCTGCGGCGAGCACGACCGACGCGATCAGCACGGCGGCGAGGAACGCCACGAGACGCGGGGTGAGGTGCCCTCGGACGGTGACGGGCCTCATCGTCGTCGTCATAACGCCGACGTGATCAACGCGCCGCGGCCGGGAGCGGAGGGGCCGGTGGAACCGAGGCCGGGCACTGCCCTGTCCACCCTGACCCGGGGCGTCCATCTCCACGATGCGGAGGGCACGACGATCCCGCTCACCGCGAGGGCGTCCCGCGGGGCGCCCACCGGCGTCCAGTCCGGCATCCGGTTGGTCACCGCTCCGGGTCCGGTGGGGGAGACGACCCTGTACGAGAGAGATGGTCCCTGAGCGAGACCGGTGGCGGCGACGGACGCGTTCCAGTCGCGGGATCCGCCCCCGCGGCTGTCGATGACCGCGGTGTCGGCGAGCGTCACCTCGGAGACGCCGCTGCCGGCGGGGAGGGCCAGGCCACCCTCCGCGGCGACCGCGATGTGCAGGTCGCCGCTCGTCCCGCCGACCACCTCGAACGTCAGGGTGGAGGTGTCCGCCGGGGCCGCGGACGACGGGGCAGCCGGTCCGACAGTGGACGCCACGACGACGACGGTGACGGCGGCGGCGGTGACGGCGAGGACCGCCGCCGCCCTCACGACCATCAGTGCGTCTCCGCGGGGCGCTCGTCGCCGCCCGAGGAGCGACGGCGCAGGAGGATGAGCGCCAGCGCCGTCGCCGCGAGGAGTCCCGCGATCAGTGCTCCCCACAGTCCGATCGGCCACCCTCCGTCGCCGTCGCTCGTCTCCCCGACGCCCTGGTCGGGGAAGGTGATCTCCGAGCTGATGGAGTGCTGCGCCCACCCGCTCTCGAGATCCGCGGTGGCCTGCCACGGTCCGGCCGGGAACTCCACGCTGGACGGGATCACGAACATCACCTCGCCGCCGTCGCCGGGGGGGATCGTCACCGTACTCGCGGACATCGCCTGCGCGGTAAGGCCTCCCGGCCCGTCGCCGAGGGTCAGGTCGCCGGAGACGTCGACGGCCCGGCCGCCAGTGTTCTGCACCCGCACCGCGACCGCGGCGTTGCCCTCGGCATCGCGCTGCGGGGTGAGGCTCTCGATCTGGAAGTCCGACGGGGGACCGTTGCCCTCGCCGACGGACACATAGAGCCGCACCCCGACCCGCGACACCTGCTGGATCTGCTCCTCGCCCTCTGCGGCGGCGGGCCTGGTCGACACCCAGACCGCGCCGTACTGCTCGACCTCGGGCGCGTCCTCGGGGACGGTGATGGTCACGAGCACCTCGGCGGACTGGCCGTTGTCCAGCGTCACCTCGTCCGCGCTGAGTTCCACCCACGAGGAGAGCGGGTTGGTCTCTCCACGCGGCCGGGGGACAAAGGCGCCGTCCCGGATCTCGGCCGGCCCCGCGTAGACGTCGAGAGTCGCCGGGGCGCCGGTGTCGTTGGTCACCTGCACCCGGCGCGAGATCGACTCCCCGGGAGGGATGTTGTCGACGATGTAGGACCTCGCCCGCGGGTCGTCCACCCGGTCCGCGGGAATGTCCATCAGGGAGATCCGGATGGATCCCGTGGGATCGACCGGGCCGCCGTCCGGCTGGGCGTGGGCCCACTGTGCGGGCATGGCGATCAGGCCGAGCGGGACCACCATCATCAAGGCCAGCATCAGCCGCGAAAGAGAACGCATCGGGATCAGCTCTCGACTCGTAGGGGGGGGACGACATCGCAGTTACTGGACAAGTGTCCAGTAACTGCGATGTGGCAGGGGTGACTCAGAGGGCGGACAGGGTCAGCGTGGCCTTGTACTGACCAATCGCCACCGTGCCCGAGAGGTCGACGGTCATCGCGTTGAGATTCGGGATCGTGGCGGTCTCCAGCGGTGCGGCGAGGGTCCGCTGGGTGCGGGTCATGATGAGCGTGTCGTCGTTCTTCAGGGGGATGTCCGCGGCCGCCCGGTTGGCCGTTCCTCCGAACACCAGCCCGAGGGCGGAGGACGGGGGGTGGTAGGTCGCCTTGGTGGCGGGGATGACCGCGGTGGCGTCCTGGGTGTGCACGAAGTCGGTGAGCGCCAGGTAGGCGTTCCATCCGTTCGTCGTGCCCCGGGTGTCGGTGATGCTGAACACGGTGAGAGAGCCCGAGGCCGACCCCCCGTTGGACGCCAGTCCGAGGGTGCTCACCGGCCCACCGGTGTTCACCGACAGGCCGCCGTTCTGGGCGGCCGTGACGGTGAAGTTCAGTTCCTGCTGATTCGCCTGGGCCGAGGCGGCGCCGGCGGCGGGGAGGGCGACGATCGTGGCCGCGCCGAGCGCGACCAGCACAGATTTACGCATGGGGGTTTCCTTAGGGAAGGGGATGGATCGGGCGATCCTGAGGTGTCTTCCGTCACAGTTATGAAGACGCTTTTAAAGTAGACACTTGGTCGCTGTCATGTCAAGTGTGGTGGCGCCGCGCGTGTCTGGACCTGACCGAGCCGCGTGTGTTTGGACCTGACCGAGCCGCGTGCGACTGTGGCGGGACCGACTACGTCGGCTGCGACTGACCGCGGCGGCCGCGTGGCGGCGGACGGTGGACGGTTACGGCAGTCGGCCCGTCCGTCACGGTCACATGCACGGTCTCGCCGCCGAGGTCACCGAGGCACGTGGTGATGCTGTGGAAGAAGCCGTCGTGCGTGAAGGTCCGATATGGCGCCACGGAGAGGGAGAACTCGTCAGCAGGCATCGGCAGCGCCGTCTCCCCGAGGTCGCCGGTGGGTTCGCTCTGACGCAACCGGTCCGGTTCGACGGAGGCCCACAGGTCGTCGGGCCGCCGCGAGCAGGCCACGTCCGCGCACGGCCGGGCGGTTCCCGGTTGGCACGGCACTTCTCACCGTCACAGCCCGGCGAGCATCTCCCGCATCCGGTCGATCTCCCGCTGCTGGGTGTCGATGATGGTCTGGGCCAGCTCGACCGCCTGCGGGTGGGTTCCGTCCTCCACCTGGTCCTGCGCCATGTCGATCGCGCCCTCGTGGTGGACGATCATCTGTTCCAGGAACAAGCGCGCGGCGTCGGTGCCCTCGGAGTCGACCAGCTCCTGCATCTCCTCCGGCGAGAGCATGCCGTCCATCATGCGCATCTCACCGGCGTCACCCATGTGATCACCTGCGCCGGGGCCGGCGTGCCCGTCGTGGTGCGCTCCGGGCTCGTCCCACTCCTCGAGCCACCGGTTGAGCTGCTCGATCTCCGGACCCTGAGCGGCCGTGATCTCCTCGGCCAGGGCGCGGACGTCGTCGGGGATGTCCTGCTTGGCCAGGATGATGTCGCTCATCTCGATGGCCTGTTCGTGGTGCGGGATCATCATCCGCGCGAACCGCACGTCGGCGGCGGAGTGCTCGCCGGAAGCCCCCTCCTCGGCCGTCGCGGGAGCGCCGTCCTCGGCGGTGGTGGTCGTGGCCGGCGACGCGGCCGTCGTGTCGTCGCCGCCATCGGCACAGGCGGAGAGCGTGAGAACGGCCACGGCTGCGGCCGCGAGGAGGATCCTGCTGGTCATCGTCGAGGTCCTTTCGAACGGAGCCACGGGGCGCCCGGACTGATCGTGACCATCCTGCCCGTCGGACCCGACCGGCGGGATGGAGGTCACGTGAAGGTTTGGTCAAGGCTGTCGTGGGGGCGGCGGATCCCCTGGTGGAGCGCGATGATGGGACCCATGACCCACACCCCTGTCGACCCCGGACAGGCCGGTGTTCCCGGTTCCGGCGCGCGCCATCCCACGGGGTTGCGTGCCATGGTCGTCGACGACGAGCAGTCGCTCGCCGACCTGGTCGCCACCTACCTCCGGCGCGACGGATTCGAGGTCTCCGTGACCGGCGACGGGGTCCAGGCCGTCACGTTGGCCCGGACGGTGGACCCGGACGTGATCGTCCTGGACCTGGGGTTACCGGGCCTGGACGGGGTCGAGGTGTGTCGGCGGATCCGGGCCCACTCCGACGCGTACGTCGTGATGCTCACCGCGCGGACCGATGAGGTGGACACGCTGATCGGGTTGTCCGTCGGCGCGGACGACTACGTGACCAAACCCTTCAGCCCCCGCGAACTCATGGCCAGGATCCAGGCGATGATGCGTCGACCTCGGGGGCCGGCGACCGGGTTCGACGACGCGGGGGTCGCCACCGGGTCCGCGGGCGGCAACGCGGTGGAGGCGCCTCCGCGGAGGATCGGGGCTCTGACCGTCGACGTCGCCGGTCGTGAGGTGAACGTCGATGGTGAGGCGGTGGCGCTGACGCGCACCGAGTTCGACCTGCTCGCCGCACTGTCCCGAGACCCGGGTGTCGTGTTCACCCGCTCCCAGTTGATCGAGACGGTGTGGGGCCCGAACTGGGTGGGCGACGACCACCTGGTGGACGTCCACGTCGCGCACCTGCGCCGCAAGCTCGGCGACGATGCCACGCTGGGCCGCTACGTCCGCACCGTCCGCGGCGTGGGCTACCGGATGGGGGCCGGGCGGTGAGCGGCGGGGTCGGCGGCCGGATCGGTGGCCGTGGCGAGGTGCGGCGCGGACGGCGTGCCCGGGCGAGCTTCGGTACGAGGTTGCTGCTGGTGATGGCCGGGGTGGTGGTGGGCTGCGCGGGGAGCGCGTGGCTCGTCGCCTCGGTGCTGGCGCCGGAGATCTTCCACGACCACCTGGGGCAGGCCGGGATCGACCACGACTCCGCGGAGGCCGCCCACGTCGAGGAGGCGTTCACGGATTCGATCGTCCTGGCCTTGGGGTTGGCGGTGGGCGTCGCTGTGCTCCTGGCGCTGCTGGCGAGTTGGTACCTCACCCGGAGGGTCCAGCGTTCCGTCGCCGTCGTGACCACCTCGACCGTCGAGATCGCCGGCGGACGCTACGACACGCGGGTCGCGAGCCCCGAGTTGGGGCGGGAGTTCGACGACCTGGCGACGAGCGTCAACGAGCTCGCCCGGCGACTCGGCGCCACCGACACCTCGCGACGCCGGATGCTGGCCGACCTCGGTCACGAGATGCGCACCCCGCTGGCCACGATCGACTCCTACCTCGAGGCCGTCGAGGATGGCGTGCGGGACTACGACGACGACACCAGGGAGGTGTTGTGGAGGGCCACCCGCCGGCTCGAGCGCCTGGCGTCGGACATCGTGGCCGTCTCCGCTGTCGAGGAGCACCTGACCCGTCTCCATCCGGTCCCCACCACCGTCGCGGAGCTGGTGGGGACCGCGACAGATGCCGCCCGGGAGCAGTTCGCGGACAAGGGAGTGGAGCTCACCGCCCGTGAGCTCGTCGACGCCGAGGTCACCGTGGACATCGACCGCATGGGCCAAGTGCTGGGGAACCTGCTGGACAACGCGCTGCGGCACACTCCTGCCGGTGGCACCGTCACCGTCAGCACCGGGGTGCACGACACCGGACTGGTCTCTGTCACCGTCACCGACACCGGCGAGGGTGTGGCCGCCCACCACCTGGACCATCTCTTCGACCGCTTCTACCGCGTGGACACCGCCCGCGGCCGACACTCCGGCGGCAGCGGCATCGGGCTGACGATCACCCGTGCGCTCGTGGAGGCCCACGGCGGCCGTGTCAGCGCGGCCAGCGACGGCCCCGGACACGGGTCCCGCTTCACCGTCACGATTCCCGCGTCGTCACGCGGCTGAGACCGCGACCCCCGATCAGAACGGGACCTGGGTCCGCAGCAGTCCCTCCACCGGCCTCCGGCCGCTCAGGGCGCGGCAGAACTCGAACGCGTCCATGGTGAGGTTCTCTCCGGCGCCCGG
The DNA here is from genome assembly GCF_015356725.1 of Dietzia sp. SYD-A1. Lineage (NCBI taxonomy): Bacteria > Bacillati > Actinomycetota > Actinomycetes > Mycobacteriales > Dietziaceae > Dietzia > Dietzia sp. SYD-A1. The sequence goes on along the minus strand of NZ_JADDKI010000185.1, from coordinate 1,805 downwards.
GTGCCCACCGTGCTGCCAGCGCCCGCCCGCCGGGCCGGTGAGCTCCAGGTCGAAGGCCTGGCCGTGCCGACCGGCCCACTCGGTCACCACGTCGTCGACGATCACCCCTTCGTGCTCCGGGGTCGCCGTCACGGCGACGCCCGTCGCGGAGGCGATGTCGATGCGGTGCATGAACGGGTCGCGGGTGAGGATCACGTCGAAGAGGTAGCCCATGGACCACCACTCGCCGTTGTCCTCCATGGCCTGCCTCCTCATCACGCCCGGTGCCCGTCGCCGGTGCCTGGCGGCCCCGGGGGCCGATCGACGGACCTCGGCGATCAGTTGCTCGGTCGACAGGCCGGCGTTCTTCTCCACCTGGAGCGCCGTCATCGCGTCGATGGGGAGGCACCCCTCGCGCTTGGCCCGCTTGCCGGAGGCCAGCTGCTGGCGGACCATCTCCGGCCAGCTGGCGAGCATCTGGACCATGCCCAGCATGTGCCCGGCCATCGCGCGCACGTCCCACTCGGTGCAGTCGGTCCGGGCGCCCCATTGGTCGGGGGTGAGCCGTTCGAGCATCTCGGCCACCCGGTCGTATTCGGTCTCGGCGAGACGCCCGGCGACACCCCGGGCCAGTCGGGGTTGTCGGGGGTCGTTCTTCGAGCGGTGCTGCCCGGTTGTCGTGATCATGGCGGTGTGTCCTCCTGTGCGGTGGTGACCGGGGCGTCGGTCGGGATGCCGACGTCGTCGAGGTACATGTCGATCGCGCGGTCGACCAGCCGGGCCCAGCGGTCGCCTCCGGGGTCGTTGGCGAGTTGGGCGTCCGCCATGCCGCCCACCACCGCCACGTAGAGGTCGATGTCCTCGCGGTCGGTGATCCCGATCGCCGCGAACCGCTCACGCAGACCGTCGAGCACGAGCACCGCGGGCGCGTAGGCCTCCGGGCTGGGGGTGAAGCCGGGGATGGTGCGCTGGTTCATCAGCTGGAAGCGCGCGAGGTCGGTGACGCAGAAGTCGAAGTACGCCCGCGCGTACAGCCGGACGGTGCCCCGGGCACCGGTCGGGGGACGCTCGTCGAGGGAGAGCATCACCTCGAGGCATTCGGTCCACGCCTGGGCGAACATCGCGTCGTAGATGGCGTTCTTGGAGTCCACATGGGAGTACAGCGACGGCGCCTTCATGCCCACCCGGGCCGCGACGTCGCGGAGGGTGAGCTGGGCCAGCCCCTGCTCACGGGCCACGTCCCACGCGGCATCGATGATCTCCCGCCGGGTGGCCTCACGTCGTTCGGCTGACCTATCGCGATTCGGCGTGCCTAACATGATTAGGATTGTGCGCCTGTGGCCCGGTGATGTCCAGAGGGGATTGGTCGCGATCCGGTCTCGGGGGAGGGCGAGAGTGGGGCCGATGAGCACAGGAGCAGCCGACTCCGCAGACGTGGCCGCCCCGGCGTAGGGTGGCCCGCCCTCGCCACCACCGAATCGCAGCTCGAGCTCGACGGCGTCACACCCCCAATTCCCTCACCTCGTCGGCCAAGCTGCGGGCCAGTCGGAGATCGTGGGTGATCGCCAGGACGCCCAGCCCCCTGTCGGCACGCCGACGCAGTGCGCGGGCGATCGCGGCCGTGCTCAGCGGATCAAGGTGCGCGGTGGCCTCGTCGGCGATCAGATACCGGGGCTCCTGTGCCAGCGCGCGGGCGAGGCAGGCGCGCTGGAGCTGCCCGCCCGAGACCTCCGCGGGGCGGCGGTCCAGAAGCACCGGGTCCACGCCGACCTCGTCCGCCAGCGCGTCCGGGTCCACGGCGACGCCGCGCACCGACGCCGCCAGGG
>NZ_JADDKI010000184.1:0-6948 GCF_015356725.1 Dietzia sp. SYD-A1 | reverse complement strand
GGGCGGGAGCATCACATCAGCGGTCGTCCGGTCCGCAGGCGCCACCTGAGCTCGAGCAGCAGGACGCGGTAGGTGAGCGTGCGCACCGGCCACGGCAGAAGTCGATTGGCCGCCGCCGTCACCTCGAGGAACCGCTCGAAACGGCGCTGATCCCGTGGGTTCCACGGCAGCCCGAGTGCGTCCCGGAACTCGCGGTGCAGGAACCCCGTGGTCACCCACTTGTTCAGTCTGCCGAACAACACGGTCGTGGGCTGCGGCAGCATCCGGAGTTCGGCGAGCCCCACCAGGTGCTCGCGGACCGGGTCGTCGAATCGGATCCGCGACATCCCCTCACGCCAGTAGTCCTCGAACTCCGTACGCGTGGACGGCCACTGCTCGGGCCGCACCTGGAGCGTGGTGCCCAACGTCGGTGCGGAGAGGTAGAACGCCTCTCGATCGGAGTCGGTCATCGGACCGTGCAGCCACTCGAACGCGTCCTCGAATCCGACGTAGAGGCATGCCGCCACCCACATCTGCAGCTCAGGATCGAGGGCGCTGTAGGTCACCGGGCTGTCCGGGGTGGAGTGCACACGCCGATGGATCCGGGTGACCTCCTCGCGGTAGATCCGCTTGTCGTCGTCGCTCCCCAGGGTCGCCACCGCCAGGTACTGGAAGGTCGTGCGCGCGCGCTTGAGCGGGTGCTTGTAGACGTTCCCGGTGTCCACGCGGCTCTCCCGCACACCCCAGCCGATCTCCGGCCAGGACAACTGCATGATGACGTTGGCCACTCCGCCGGCGGCCCCGATGGAGTCGACGGCGTCGGCGACCCCAGGGGGGACGGCCCGGGGAACCGGGGCGGCGGGAGTGCGGTGGAGTTCGGTGATCACGGGTGGTTCTCCTTCGGTTCGGGCTGGTCGTTCGGATCAGCCGGGGGTCAGGCGAGTTCGGCGGAGTCGAGCAGCCAGCGGTTCCCTCCGCGGACCAGGGTCACGACCATGCGGCTCGCGTCGACCCGGCCCTCGGGCACGGTGACGTTGGTGATCTCCTGGTCGAGGAACACCAGGACGACGGCCCGTTCGGTGTCGACGCTCTGGACTCCCGCGTGGGTGACGGTCCCGGTCGAGGTGCCCTGTCCGTTCGCGAGCAACTCGCGCAGCCCCTCGGACACCTCGCGATAGCGGTCGGCGAACTCCGGGGTGGATTCCGCCACGACCGCCTCGATGTTCGCGTCCACGTCGGCGTGGTCGTAGGACGCGAGCTGGACGACCAGGCGGGTGGCGTCCTCGGCCGCGCTGCGTCGGAGTTCGTCCTCCCGGTGGTCAGACCACACGAGATGGCCCAACCAGGCACACGCGGCCACCAATGCCACCACGACCAGGGCGCTCACGATGCGAGCGGCGCTCCTCCGCGGGGCGTCCGTGCCCTCGACGGGATCGTCGTCCACCGTGGAGGTGTCCTCCCGGGCCCTGTCCTCCGGGGCCCTGTCCTCCCAGACGTCGCCGTCCGTGGTCGCCTCAGCCGCCATCGCGCAGTCCTTCCATCATCGTCGCCCAGTACGCGGCGATCTCTCTGCCGGTCGGGATGAGCACCGGGTCGACCGCCATGTCCGGGCCGATCCTGGTGCCGGGTTCGGTCGCACCCGCCAGCCCCTCGTCGTTCGGCCGGGGAGCCGCCCGCGATCCCCGTTGCTCCAGGTCCTCGCCCGGCGGGCAGTACAACCGCAGGTCCGGTTCACGCGGGGAGTGGTCGACGATGTCCCGGGGTTCGTACGGGTAGACGCACACCGGCCCCTGGGTGGCGACCAGCTGGAAGTCCGCGCGCCCGTCACGCACGGTCCCCGCCAGGGCCCGCAGTCCCCGCTCGCCCTGCGTGAGGCCGGCCTCCCAGGCGGGTCCCCGATCGCGGAACACGGGTGTGACGACGAGGGTGTTGGCGAGCAGGCCGGCCGCGTCCTCCCGGTTGGCGTCGAGGAGCACCTGGGCCCGGAGCATCGACTCGGGTGAGCGGTCGAGCAGGTACACGAGCGTGTCCTCCCGGCGGGACAGCTGCCCGGCGATGTCGCGGGCCACCGAGGCCGAGCCGCTGAGGGGATCCGGGCGCGCCGCCAGCGCGCGTACGGTCACCAGCCCGTCACCGACGAGCCCCCGTAACGTGGGAGCCTGCTCCGACACCACCTCCGCGAGCAGTGCCGTGTCCTCGAGGATCGCGCCCAGCCGCGGGCCGTTGCCCTCGAGCGCGGTGGCCACGCTGTCCCCGAACGAGGCCAGTGACTCCGGGTCCAGCGCCCGCAGCGAGGTGTCGATGTCGGCGATGAGGTGCTCGATCGACGCGGGTTGCTCGTCCTCGGGGACCAGCAACTCATCACCGTCTCCCAGGTAGGGACCGGTGTCACTCGTGGGCCGGACGTCGAGCCGGTTGTCTCCCAGGGCCGTGCTGGTCACCACCCGGGCGTGGGCGCTGACGGGGATCAGGGTCCCGTCGATGATCCTCAGTCGGAGCCGGACCCCGCCGGACCCGTCGAGAACGGCGTCCTGGACCTCGCCCACGTCCACGCCGCGGTAGGTCACGCGCACCCCGGGCCCGACGCCCCGCGCGTCCTCGACGTGCGCCACCACCCGGAAACCGCTCGCCACATCGGCGTCCTCCCCGATGTACCTGATGCCGTACCCGATGGCCACCACCGAGATGACCGCGAACAGCAGCGCCTGCGTGACGACGTGGCGGTTCACGGCGCACCCCCCACGGGCGGCTGGGCGTCGGGCGGGCCGGTGGCACCGGGTGGCAGCGGTCGACCCGCGCGCACCTCCCCGCCGGTGCCCAGGGCGTCCAGCGAACCGGGAAGGTCGAGCGCGCCGTCGAACATCATGTGGTCACCGCGGACCGCGACGTCGAAGTTCGTGACGAAGCGCTGCAGTGCGTCCAGCGTGGGGGCCACCTCGTCCCCGAAGCCCTCCATGTCCTCGAGCAGGACGGTCAGTGTGCGCAGCGACGGCGTCAGGCGCCCGTCCGTGGCCGAGGTGAACTGCTCGACCTGCACCGTCAGGGCGGTGGTGGTGTCCATGAGTGCGGTGATCGTCTCCCGACTCGCCGCCACCTCCGAGACGAGGTCGGCGGACACCCGCATGCCGCGGTCGATGAGCTCCCGGCGACCGGCGAGCGAGGCGTTGACCCGGTCCAGGGCGAGGACCGTCCGGTCGATCTCGTCGCGGTTCGCCTCGTACAACTCCAGGGCGCGATCACCACGTTCCCGGATGCGCCCGATCTCCTCACCTCGCCCGTCCAGGGCCACGGTGAGCTCCTCCATCACCGAGGCGAGCTGAGCGATCCCACTCCCGTTGAGCAGCAGCCCCAGCGAGGCGAGGCTGGACTCGAGATCCGGCCCGACGCCGGTGTGCGCCCGCGGAACCACCCCCGTGTCCTCGAGCAGTGCACCGGTCGAGGGCGCCTCCGGCGGGGTGAGCGCGATGAACGGGCTGCCGAGGGCGGTGGGCAGGCGGATCTCGGCGAATACGCCGGCGGGTACGCCGGAGTCGCCCTCGAGGCGGACGCCGATCACGGCCTCGGTTCCATCGGTACCGACGCTGCGGACCCGGCCGACGAGGCGTCCGCCGAAGCGGACCTCCGCTCCGGGGGCGAGCCGGTCGGCGCGCTCGAACCGCATCTCCACGTCCGCCGAGCCCTCCCCGGTCTCCATTCCCAGGGGAACAGACTGGAGTGCGAGTTGCGGGGTGTTCACGGCCACCATCGCCGTACCCCCGAGCAGCGCCACCCCGAGAAGGGTCACGAGTCCGCGCACCGGGTGCGGACGGGTTCCGGTCTCACGCATGGCCCTCATCCACCCCCCGCGACCCGGTCGAACGCGCCGAGGAGGCCGATCGGGTCACGCTGCTCGACCGGGAACATGAGCGGATTGGTCAGTCCCGCGCCCGTGCACAGCGGGAGCGGCTCACGGCGGCAGAGCTCGCGACCACGGGCGAAGTGGGTGATGTTGGACGAGACGTTGAGGCGGATGCGCGCGCGGCCGTCGGGCCCGATACTTGCGGCGAGGTTCTCCATCATCACCGGGTACAGGTCCAGGAACTCGGCGAAGTCCGCGCGGTGGCGTGCGTACAGTGCCGTCACCTCGCGGGTCGCGGTGGTCGTCGCGGTGATGTCGTCCCCGCGCTCGGCGACGATCGCGTCGAGTTCGTCGAGGATCACCCGCAGGTCCTCCACCGGGGCGGCCACGTCGATCCGGTCGTCCCGGAGCTGCCGGCCCAGGTCGTCGAGTCCCAGCACGAGGTCGCGCATGGTCTGGTCGCGACCGCCCGCCGCGTCCATGAGCACCGCGAGCTCGGTGATGATCGCGTCGAGGTCCTCTGCCCGGTCCCCGCCGACCGCCGAGACCGTGGACAGGTTCCTGATGGCGCGGCTCAGCGTCTCCCCCCGGCCGTCGAGGGCCTCGGCCCCCCTGTCGAGACCACGTGCCACCTCGTCGGCGCCGGGCGAGAACGCCGCGCTCAGGGTGTCCAGGCTGGAGACGAACTCGTCGAAGTCGAGGGGCGCCCGCGTCCGCTCGGCCGGGATCACCCCGCCCTCCGGGAACGTCGGCCCGCCCACGTAGGCGGGGGTGAGCTCGACGAACCGGTCGGCGATGACGGCCGGGTTCATCACCACAGCGCCCACGTCCGCGGGCAACCGCGTACCGGGATCCAGTGAGAGCCGCACCCGTGCGAACTCCCCCGTCGGCTCGACCTTCTCGACGATCCCCACCTCGACGCCCACGATCCGGACCTGCGAACCGACGTACACGCCCTCGGCGGAGGCGAACTCGGCCGTGATCACGTGGCGACCGCCGTCTCCCCGGACGCCGGAGAGCAGGTAGGCCACCACCAGGACGGCGGCGAGGGCGGTGACGACGATCGCGACGACCCCGGACCGGCTCACACGTCTCAGTTGCATCCGTCCATCACCCCCAGGGCGCAGAGCGCCGAATCCGGGATCGGGCCGGTCGGAGTGGCGACATCCGTCCACGGGCCGTTCCCGGTCGCGTCCGTGACCGCGCGGAGTCCGGGTGGCATCCGGGTGAGGACCTCGTCCATCGCGTCGATGTTCCTCCGGTAGGTCTCGCTGATCGAGCGCATGTTGCCCAGCACGCGGTCCACGTCCTCGGCCTCCTCGTCGAGCAGCACCCGCACCCGGGTCGCGAGATCCTCCAGGGACGACACGAGCGAGCTGAGCGCCTCACGACGCTGGGCGAGCACGGTGACCAGCACGAGTGACTGGTCGGTCAGAGCCCGGATGCTCGCCTCCTGCGAGACGAGGACGCCGGTCAGCTCGCGCGTCGTGGTGACCACCCCGGACATCCGCGCGTCCTCGCGGGCGAGGAGACCCAGGGCCGCGGAGACGTCGTCGATCGACTGACCGGCGGCCCCGGCGTCCTGCGGCAGGATGCTGTCCAGGCTGTCGATCATCGCGCTGACGGCAGTCGTGTCGAGCTCCTCGGCCAGGTCCGTGACCGCTCCCCCGATGTCGTCGATCATGTAGGGCGACGTGGTGCGTTCCACCCCGATCCGCTGGTCCGGGCCGAGGTCCCCGCCACCCGCCGGTGTGACCTCGAGGAACCTGTTCCCGAGGATCGACTTGAGACCGATCGTGGCGGTGCTCGCCTCGCCCAGGACCTGGCCCCGGTCGAGCCGGAACCCCACCACCGCGAGCCCGCGCTCCAACGCCAGGGAATCCACGCGGCCACTGGGCACGCCGGCCACCAGCACCGGGTCCCCCGTCCGTAACCCCCCGGCGTTGGCGAACTCGGCCGCGTAGTGGTGGGTACGCAGGACGTACCAGAGTCGGGGCAGGGCCATGCTCGCCGCGAAGACCGCGATGACCAGCAGGATCGATGCGGCCCCCACGAAGACGGTGTTGCCGCGACGGGCGAGCCTCGGGTCGCGGACGAGGTCGAGCAGACTCTCCCGCACCATGGCGATCGGACTCATCGGCACGCCCCCGAGTTCCGGTAGCCGAACAGGCTGGTCTCCCAGGCGTCCCACTTGACCGTGAAGTTACACATGTAGAGCGCCAGGAAGCCGCCCTTCTGGGCCTGGGCGTTGACCTCCCGGGCGAACAGCGGGGCCTTGCCCATCGCGGTGTCGAACGCCGGGGTGTTGGGGATCCACCCGTCGGTCGTGCGACGAGCGGCGTCCAGGCTCGCGCGCAGATCCGGCTCGGTCTCGCGGAGCATCGAGGCCAGTGTCGCGGTGGCCGCGTCCCCGCGCTCGAGGAGCGCCGCGAGATCGTTCCCGTCGCCGTCCGCGAGCGCCCCGGAGACGGTGTCGAGTCCCCTGACCAGCCGCTGGAGGTCCGCCTCCCGCTCGGTGAGCGTGGTGGTGAGCGCCATGATGTTGTCCGCGAGCCTGGTGTACACGTCCTGCCTGCCGACGATGTCCCGGCTCAGCAGCGCCAGGCGGGCGAGCAGGACGTCCATGGCACCCGGTTCGCCCTGGAACGCGGCGACCACCGTGCGCGAGAGAGTGTTGACCTCGTCCGGCCGCACCGCCTCGAACAGTGGCTTGAACCCGTTGACGAGCGCGGTGAGGTCCACGGGATCGGTGGTGGCCTCCAGCGGGATACGCGTCCCCTCCGGCAGAGGGTCGGCACCGCCGACGGCCGGTCCGCCGTCCTGTGGGGGATCGAGGGAGAGGTAGCGGATGCCCAGCATGTCCCCGTAGCGGACCGACGCGCGCGCGCCACTCGCGACCGGCGTCGAGCGCTCGACCTCGAAGTCGACGACGGCGATCGTCTCGCCCGGGGGGCCGACCCCCCGCCGGACTCCGAGCACCCTGCCCACGCGGACGCCGGCGACCGTGACCTCGGAGCCCGGGCCGAGCCCGCCGACGTCGGTGAACTCGGCGCCGTACGCCCGCGCCCCCCAGCCGATCGGCACCCGGAGCGTGTTGACCACCAGCACCGTGCACAGGACCCCGACCAGGC
>NZ_JADDKI010000183.1:0-6148 GCF_015356725.1 Dietzia sp. SYD-A1 | reverse complement strand
TCGGCGACCTCCAATAAGTTACGCAGACGTGAACCCAAACGCAAATCGCCAGGTCAACTGGCGGATAGCGGCGCCATCGGCTCGGTCAGCGGTGGACAGCGGCGCCATCGGCTCGGTCAGCGGTGGGTATCGACGCGCTCTATCCGGCCGCCCAGCGACCGCACCTTCTCGAGGAAGTCGGGGTAGCCACGGTCGATGTGGAACACCTCGCAGACCTCCGTCACGGCGTCTCCGCACATCCCCGCGAGGACCAGACCCGCACCGGCGCGGATGTCACTGGCCCACACGGTGGCGGAGTCGAGTCGTTCGCGACCCCGGATCTTGGCATGGTGACCGTCCGTCTCGGCATCCACTCCCATGCGCACCATCTCCTCGACGAAGCGGAAGCGTGCCTCGAAGAGGTTCTCGGTGATCACCGACGCGCCGTCCGCCACCGAGGCCAGCGCGATCGCCATCGGCTGGAGGTCGGTCGGGAAACCGGGGAACGGCAGGGTCCGTACATCCCGGGCCCGGGGGCGTCCCTCCTGCGTGACCCGCACCCAGTCCGATCCGGTCGAGACCTGTGCTCCCGCACCCCGGAGATTCTCCAGGACCACGTGGATGAACATGGGATCGATACCGGTGACGGTCACGTCTCCTCGTGTCATCACGGCTCCCATCGCCCAGGTGGCGGCGACGATCCGGTCCCCGATCACCCGGTGGCTGACCGGGCTCATCGACTCGACACCCTCGATGGTGATGGTGCTCGTCCCGGCCCCGCTGATCCGGGCGCCCATCTTCGACAGCAGGTCACAGATGTCGACGATCTCCGGTTCACGGGCCGCGTTGACCAGGGTCGAGGTCCCCCTCGCCAGGACCGCACCGAACAGGAACGTCTCCGTGGCGCCGACGGACGGGAACGCCAGGGTGTACCTGGCCCCCGTGAGTTCGGCCGCCTCGGCGAACAGTCGGCCGTGATCCATCCTCGTGGTGGCGCCCAACTTCTCGAGCGCCTCGCGGTGCCAGTTGAGCGGGCGATCCCCGATCGCGTCACCGCCCGGCATCGCCAGTTCGGCCCGGTGGTAGCGACCGACCAGAGGCCCCAGGATGCAGACGGACGCCCTGAGCCTCTGTGCGGCCCTGTCGTCGGAGACGTGCCCCAGGTCCGCCGGAGTGTCGATCACGACGGTGCCGCCCGAGATCTCGACGGCGCACCCGAGATGCCGCAGCACGTCCGCCATCGCGGGAACGTCGGAGATGTCCGGGCAGTTGGTCAGAGTGGTCCGGCCCTCGGCCATCAGCGCGACCGCCATCAACTTGAGCACGCTGTTCTTCGCGCCGGCGACAGAGACCTCGCCGGCCAGTCTGGTTCCGCCGGTGACGAGGAAGCTCTCCTCGCGGGACGTGGGGTTACCGCTCACGGGTCCACCTTAGGCGAGATGCGGGAGCAATCCGCGCAGCCCGGCGTCCGCGGCACGACGCGACGCCTCCGGCGGGACCACGCCACCGTGCAGCCGGGGCCGCGGGTCGGCGCGCGGGTAGGTTGGCGTCATGGCTGTGCATCTCACCAAGATCTATACCCGGACCGGCGACGACGGCACCACGGGGTTGTCCGATTTCTCCCGGGTGAGCAAGAACGACGCCCGACTCCACGCCTACGCGGAGTGCGATGAGGCCAACGCGGCCCTGGGGGTAGCGTTGACCTGCGGCGATCTGGAGAACCGAGTCGCACAGGTGCTCCGGGTCGTGCAGAACGACCTCTTCGACGCCGGGGCCGATCTCGCCACCCCGGTGGTCGAGGCCCCCAAGTACCCCCCGCTGAGGATCGAAGAGTCCTACATCGACCGACTGGAGGGGTGGATCGACGAGTTCAACGCGGACCTTCCCGACCTGACCTCGTTCATCCTTCCCGGTGGCACCCCCGGCGCGGCGTACCTGCACGTCGCCCGGACCGTGGTCAGGCGCGCCGAGCGAGCCGCCTGGGCGGCGACGGACGCCCATCCGGAGACCACATCCGTATTGCCGGCGCGGTACCTCAACCGGCTCTCGGACCTGCTGTTCGTGCTGGGGAGGGTGGCCAATCCGGACGGTGACGTCCTCTGGGTTCCCGGCGGCGAGCGGGGCTGACGGCGCCGGGTCCGGGAAGACGCCGGGTTCGACGAGCCGGACGGGCCCACCGACCGGCGATCAGGGCAGCACGCCCATCCTCCGCGCCGCGTTGACCGCCTCGAACCGGGTGTGCGCGTCAAGCTTGCGCATCACCGAGCGCAGGTAGCTCTTCACGGTCTCCGCGCCGATACCCATGTCGGCGGCCGTCTCGATGTTCGTCTTCCCCTGCGCGACGCAGGCGAGAACGTCCAGTTCGCGGCGGGACAGACGAGCGGTCGGCATCTCCGGCGGCGGGGAGACCATCTCGGCGCAGATCCGTTCGAGCTCGGCCCGTACGTCCGGATCCTCGGTCCGCGAGGCCAGCATCCTCAGTCGCGCGTGGGTATCGCGCATCCGCTCGTTGGACAGGACGTCATCCCAGCGCCCCTCCCCCGCGCCCGGCCCCATGGGGGCGGCGCCACGGGCCGCGAGTGCGTCGTTGACCGCGATCTCCTGCTCGAGCGCACGAGCGGTGGCCGCCATCTGGTTGAGGACCTTCTCGCCGAAACGGACCGAGGAGTGAACGCCGGCGTAGAGGACCGCTCTCACGTCCTTACCCACCACGACCGGGATGGCCGCCATCGAGCGCAGACCCTCGGACAGAACCGGGAGATCGTACTCGTGGGTGATCACCCCGGCACGCTGGTAGTCGGCCACCCCGACCGGCTTGCCGGTGGCCATGACCCGACCACCGACGCCGGCACCGTAGTGGACCGTCAGGTCCTTCATCGCCGAGGTTCGCATCCCGAGGGACTCGGACAGCACGAGGGTGTGGCCCTCGCCGACGACCCCACCGATGGTCACCGGGATCCCGGTGGCCTCCCGCAGGGCAGAGATCGCGCTACGCACGGATGCCAGATCGCGCCGGCGACGCTGCGCATCACTCGCAGCGTTCCCTGCTGCACCACGGCCGGCGCTCTCCTCGTCCATGAGGTCTCCTCCCACGTCCGTGGCATACCCCCACCGCGAGTAGGGGACGACCCCCCGCACGTGCCACACATCACCTTAGTCAGCGCCACTATACGCACGTGGCCGGGCTGATGCCGACCTCAGGCGGAGGCCACCGACCGACTACCCCGGGGGTACCGTCACCGTCTTCCCCACCGGGGTGCGCTCAGGGGGTGAAAGCTGGATCGAATGCCTCGGGATCCTCCGGATCCACCAGCATCGCGGCCGCCCCGGTGAGAGGCGCGGCACGCTGTTCGTCGTAGATCCACTCCTCGACGTCACTGGCGTCCGGGTCACCCACGAGATACGGGTGTAGGCCCAGATCGGCCTCCGCGTCGACCGCCTCCCCCGGTGACAGCACCGCGTCACCGAGGAACGCGCCCACCTCGTCGTCGTCGAGATCGACGCCGATCATCACCACCCCCTCGGCGCCCTGTCCGCCCGCTCGCAGCTCGAGCCTGCGCCCCACCAGGGCCACCTCATACCGTCGCAGACCGTCGACGGTGGACAGGGTCACCGTTCCCTTGGCGCGGTAGACGCCGGCCGGCGGCGAGGCGAGCGCGGCAAGGAACCGTCGGGGGTGCAGGGGTCCGGCCGGGGCCACGGTGAGAGCCCGGTAGCCGTCGTGGAGGTGCGAGTGGTCGCGGAGATGCGAGTGGTCGTGGGTCCCGCGCTGTCCCTCTGCGGGCTCCGGATCTCCTGCCGCCCCGGTGGCGACGGACCGATCCGGCTCCATCCCGAGCAGCAGACCCGTCGGCACGGCCGCCCGGACCGCGGGCAGGACGGCGACCCGAGGGGCGTGCCGGCGGATCGTCTCGCGGATCCGGTCGAAATGGCTGCGGTCCACGAGATCGCACTTGTTGACCACCACGAGATCCGCCTCCGCCAGATGCGCCGCCAACCTCGGGTGCCGCTCCATCGCATCGTCGAGTCCCTCGGCGTCGACCACCTGGACCATCCCCGCGTGCCGCACGACCTCGCGTGGTACCTCGTGGACCATCCGCGACAGGACCGCCGGTTCGGCCAGACCGCTGGCCTCGATCACCGCCAGGTCGAGCCCGTGATCGGGCCCGGCCAGCCGGGCCAGGGTGTCACCTAGTTCGCTCGCGTCGACCTCACAGCAGACGCACCCGTTGGCCAACGAGATCATGGAGTCCACACGCCCGGCGACCGAGGTGGCGTCGACGTCGATCTCGCCGAAGTCGTTGACGATAGCGGCGATCCGCAACTCCGGCGCTCCGGACAGCAGGTGGTTGAGAAGCGTGGTCTTGCCGGCACCGAGGTAGCCGGTGAGGACCACCACGGGCAGGGGATCGCCGGGGGCGCGGCGCGCATCCGGGCGCCCGTCGCCACCCCCGGCGAGGCGCCCGCGTGGGGGCTGATCCCTCAGCGCCGCCACTCGGGCTTCCGCTTCTCGGCGAACGCCGACATCCCCTCGGTCTGGTCCTCGGTGGCGAAGAGCGCGTAGAAGGCGTTCTGCTCCGCGAGCAGACCCTCCTCGAGGGTGGTCTCGAAGGACCGGTTGACGGCCTGCTTCGCCGCGATGGCGGTGGTCTTGCTCATCGAGGCGATCTTCGCGGCGACCTTCAGGGTCTCGTCCAGCAGTTCCGCGGCAGGGACCACGCGGGCGACCAGGCCTGAGCGTTCGGCCTCGTCGGCGTCCATCTGACGGCCGGTGAGGCACAGGTCCATGGCCTTGGCCTTACCCACCGCGCGCGTGAGCCGCTGCGAGCCGCCCATACCGGGGATCACGCCCAGGGTGATCTCCGGCTGGCCGAACTTCGCGTTGTCGCCCGCGATGATCATGTCGCACATCATGGCGAGCTCGCAGCCGCCGCCGAGGGCGAAGCCGGACACGGCCGCGATGATCGGTGTGCGGGCGGCGGTGAGCCGCTTCCAGTCGCCGAAGAACCGTTCGAGGTAGATCCCCGGGTAGCTCTTGTCCTTCATCTCCTTGATGTCCGCGCCGGCCGCGAAAGCCTTCTCCGAACCGGTGATGACGATGCAGCCGACGTCGGGGTCGGAGTCGAGACCCTCGACGGCCTCGACGACCTCCTTCTCCATGCCACTGCTCAGGGCGTTGAGCGCCTTGGGTCGGTTGAGCGTGATGACCGCCACGCGGTCGTTGCGCTCCACCAGGATGTTCTCGAACTGCTTCTCCGTCACGGACATCGCGTGCTCCAGTCTGCCTCAGGGGATACTTGGACTTCCTTGTAAAAGCTCCGGGTCCGATGCTAGCCGGTCATCTGGCGAGCGGTCCCCCGTTCCACAGCCCCGACCGTACGGTCTCGCCGTGCTCCACCGTCGCGGTCCTCGCCCCGGGCACCAACGGCTCGTACCTCACCAGCGAACCCCAGTCCCGTGACCAGTCGTGCTCCAGGTAGGTGGGGACGGTCTCGCCGGCCAGGAGCAGCTCGATGAACCCGAGGGGCCCGCCGCCGTCCCAGGCCTGCCAGGTGTTGGTCGAGCTCACCGCGAGGTCCCGATCCGGCAGCACCCGGTACTCGGGCAGCTCGTGGACGCCGGCGAATTCCTCGAACGGGCGCAGGCAGGGGACGTGGAACGCCACCGCCCAGTCCGGCAGCACCGGTCGCGAGTCCCCGACCAGCTCCTGCATGGTCACCAACTCGGGCATCCGGGGAGGTGTCACCGCGATCCACCGCGACGGATCCGGGTCGAGGTCGCGCACCACGAGCCGGATGGCCGTGGCGTCGGAGGGCAGCATGTCGACCGGGACCCGGAGGTTCCGCCAGGACGGCGCCGGGCCGATGTCGATGGGCAGGACGGACCCGGCCGACTCGAACTGCTCGGTGGCGGCCGGGGCACCGGCTGCCGGAGCGGTGGCGGGAGCAGGGTCGGTGGCGAACTCCACGCGGATCGCGTCCGGCGCGAACGAGCCGGCCGCGGCGATCGTGATGAGCGGGTGCTCGTCTTTCCTCTCGGGGAGCGGGTACCAGTCCGTCGTGGTCTCGGCGTTGAACTGCGGGCCGGTCTGGTAACTGCCGAGCACGGGCACGCGGGCGGGGTCGAGCCCGAAGGGCAGAGCGGCGTGACTGCCGTTGATGCCCTCGCC
>NZ_JADDKI010000182.1:0-2437 GCF_015356725.1 Dietzia sp. SYD-A1 | reverse complement strand
ACCGGCCCTCCCGACTCAGGTGCCGGGGCCGTCCGAGGCCCACGGGGCCGGCGACCTCGTCGAGCTCGTCGTCTCCGGTGAGGAACTGCCCGGGCACCAGTCGCTCGTCATCCTCCGCAGGGGGCAGGAGATCGCCCGCACCCAGATCTCCCGGCCGGATCCTCTTCTCCCAGGGCACCCATTCCGGGGCCACGACCGACCCTGGCCCGGGGAGGAGGGAGATCTCGTCGACCGTCACCTCACCGCCGGGGACCAGCGCCAGGACACAGGCCCAGTACCACCCCCGGTAGCCGGCGAGGTCGGACGCGAAGCGGTGGGTCGTGGTGAACGGCGCCTCGACGACGCTCCCCAGGTGCTCACCCACCCCGTGGACCGCGAACTCCTCCACGGCCGCACGGGCCACGTCGACGCCCGAGGCCAGTCGCTCGCGCAGGGCCTCGTCGAAGCCCGAGGCCTGATCGGTGCTCACGGGGTCCGCCTCCTGATCCGTGTCTACCTCGGTGTTCACCCGACCCATTATGCGCGCCATCGCCACGACGTCGCGGTTCGGCCCGGAGTACGGCATTCTTGAGTCATGCGCAGCGTCCTCGGCACCCTCGGCCCTCTCGCCGTCACACTGTCCCTCGTCGGTGCCGTCGCGGCGTGCTCCTCGACGGGTTCCGACTTCGCCGGGAGCCCCACGCCCGCCGAGGCCTCACTGGCGTCGTCGAGCATGCCCACCGGGTCGGGTTCGGGCTCGGGCGCCACGGCCGGCGAACACGTGCCGGTGGGCCCGTCCGAGCCGCGTCCCACACGGGGCTCGGTCGAGGTCGTCCGGACCCTTGAGCACGACCCCGCGTTGTTCACGCAGGGCCTGCAGGTGGTGGGTGACGAGATCTACGAGTCGACCGGGCAGTACGGCCACTCCGAGGTGCAGCGCCGCCCTCTCGCCGGTGGCCCGCCCACCGTCTCCGTGAAGATGGCCGACCACGAGTTCGGCGAGGGCCTGGCCGTCACACCGGACACGCTCTGGACCCTGACCTGGACCAACGGGATCGCCCACAATCGTGATCCCCGGACCCTCGAGGTGCGCTCCGAGGCCCCGTACCAGGGTCAGGGCTGGGGTCTGTGTTTCGACGGCGGGCGGCTGATCATGAGCAACGGCTCCGACGAGCTCACGTTCCGCGACCCCGTCACCTTCGAGCCCACGGGCACGGTCGCGGTGACCTCGGGGGGCGCGCCTGTCCGCCAGATCAACGAACTCGAGTGCACGGACGGCTCCGTCCTGGCCAACGTCTGGATGACCGACGAGGTCATCCGCATCGACCCGGCCACCGGCGCGGTCACCGCCATCTACGACGCCTCGGCGCTCGAGCGGCCCCGGCCCGCCAGCCGGGAGGCGGTCCTCAACGGGATCGCCGCGCTCCCCGGTTCGGAGAACGTGCTGCTCACCGGGAAGCTGTGGCCCACGATGTACGAGGTGCGCCTCATTGGGTGACCGCTCCCCCGGTCCGGCCCGCCGTGCCGCGGCCAGAATCGGCCGAGGCGTCCGGCGGGTCTTCCACGCCGACGGGGCGAACAGATCGGGCCTGTCGCAGCTCAGCTACGTCACCGTCGCCAACTTCGCGTGCGACGCCATCCTCGCGGTCGCCCTGGCCAACACGTTGTTCTTCTCCGCCGCCACCGCCGAGTCGCGTAGCAACGTGGCCCTGTACCTGCTGGTGACGGTGGCACCGTTCGCGGTGATCGCCCCGGTGATCGGACCGGCGCTCGACCGGCTTCGCAGCGGGCGGCGCCTCACGGTGTCGCTCACCTTCACCCTGCGGGCGGTGCTCGCGGTGATCCTCGCGCTGAATTTCGACTCGTGGCTGCTGTACCCCCTCGCCCTGGGAATGCTCGTCCTGTCCAAGACCTTCGGCGTGGTCAAGGCTTCCATCACCCCCCACGTCCTGCCGCCGGCGCTCGACCTGGTCCGGACCAACTCCCGACTGACCGTGCTCGGCCACGTGTGTGGGTCACTGATCGCGGGCGCCCTGGCCGGGGCCGTGTCCTGGCTGTGGGGCTCGGACGCGGCGCTCTGGTTGCTCGCCGTGGTGGCGCTCGTGTCGGCATACGTCGCGATGACCATCCCCGCCCGCGCCGAGGCCTCGCTCGACGAGGAGTCCGCGACCCTGCGCATGGACCGCGGCCGTCCGCTCGTCAGCGGACTCAAGGCCGTCCTGACCCGGCCACTGGGTCGTCAGGTCCTGGCCAACCTCTGGGCCGTGTCGATGGTCCGTCTCATGACCGGCTTCCTCACCCTGTTCCTGGCGTTCGTGGCCAAGGCCCAGGAGAACGCCACGGCGGCGGAACAGGCCGGGATGCTCGCGATCGCCGGTGTGGCGGGAGGTCTGGGCACGTTCGCGGGCAACGCCGTGGGCGCCCGCCTCCCGCTGGGCCGCCCGGGCCGGATCACCAC
>NZ_JADDKI010000181.1:0-2031 GCF_015356725.1 Dietzia sp. SYD-A1 | reverse complement strand
ACGCACGCGCGCCCGCCCCACGACAGGCGCGGGCGCGCGTGCGTCAGGCGCGGGCGCGCGTGGGTACCACCATGCCGAGCACCCAGTTGACCAGGCCGATCACGATCGCCCCGAAGAACGCCGCCCAGAATCCGCTCACCTGGTATTCGGCGCCGAACAGCTGGAACGTCGTGGTGACCCAGCTGGTGAGCATCAGCATCAGCGCGTTGATCACCAGCAGGAACAGCCCCAACGTGAGGATGGTCAGCGGCAGCGACAGCAGCTGCACGACGGGCTTGACCACCGCGTTGATCAGGGTGAACACCACGGCCACGATGAGCAGCGCCGCGATGGTCGGCACGCTCACCTCGTTGTCGACGGCGCCGGCGTCGATCCCGGCGTCCCCCGCAGTCTCGTACAGGGAGATCCCCGGCACGATCAGTGTCGCCACCCACAGGGCGACGGCGTTGACTATCAGTCTCAGTACCAGTGCCATGCGCGGTCAGCTCCCCACGTAGGAATCGGCCACATCGAGTGCGCGGTCGAACACGTCGAGCCCCGCGTTCGCCTCGTCGGCCGTGATGATGCAGGGCGGCACGATGTGGAATCGGTTGTAGTTCATGAACAACAGCACGCCGTCAGACTTCGCGGCGGCGAAGGTCCTTGCCATGGCCTCCGATGTCCCACCGTAGGGGGCCAGGGGCTCACGTGTCTCGCGGTCGGCCACCATCTCCACGGCCCAGAACACGCCCAGGCCGCGGACCTCGCCGATCGACGGGTGCTTCCGTGCGAGCTCGCGCAGGCGCGGGCCGATCACGTCCTCGCCGATCATGCGGGCGTTCTCGACGATCTTCTCGTCCCGCATCAGGTTGATCGTGGCCACCACGGAGGCACAGGCCAGCGGGTGCCCGGCGTAGGTGAGGCCGCCGGTGTACGGGGTCGTCTCGAAGGAGGCGGCGATCCGGTCGTGCAGGATCACCCCGCCCAGGGGGACGTAGCCGGAGTTGGAGCCCTTGGCGAAGGTGATGAGATCGGGCGCCCAGTCGTCGTCACCGGACCGGAAGTTGTCCAGGGCCAGCCAGGCGCCGGTGCGGCCGAAGCCGGACATGACCTCGTCGCAGATCATCACGATCCCGTACTTGTCGCAGATCTCGCGGACGCCGCGCAGGTAGTCGGCCGGCGGCACCATGATGCCGACCGTGCCGGGCACCGACTCGATGATCAGGGCGGCGAAGTGGTCCGGGCCCTCGAGGCCGATGAGCGAGTCGAGGTGCTCGAGCGCGCGATCGCACTCCTGCTTGGAGTTCTCCGCGTAGAACTGCGACCGGTACAGGTAGGGCGCGTGGAAGTGCACGGCGCCGGTGTTGCCGTGGTCGTTGGCCCAGCGGCGGGTGTCGCCGGTGAGGTTCATCGAGGTGGTGGTGGCACCGTGGTAGCTGCGGAACGCGGAGAGGGTCTTGTGCCTCCCGGTGTGGCGGCGGGCCATGCGGACGGCGTGCTCGACGGCCTCGGTGCCGGCGTTGGTGAAGAACACGCGGTTCATCCCGGCGGGCGCGACCTCGGAGACCAGACGGGCGGCCTCGGCGCGGGCGGCGTTGGCGTGCGCGGGGTTGATGGTGCACAGTTCGGCGGCCTGGTCCTGGATCGCTTTGATCACCACGGGGTGCTGGTGGCCGATATTGGTGTTGACCAGCTGGGAGGTGAAGTCGAGCAGGCGGTTGCCGTCGCCGTCGATCAGGTGGCAGCCCTCGGCGGCGGTGACGACCATCGGGTCGCTGGCGCCCCAGGCGGACCACGGGGTCAGGACGTGGGCCCGCTCCTTCTCGTAGACCTCGCGGGCGGCGGCGTTCTGGGGTGCGGGCACGGGACGGTACTCCTGTTGTCGACGACGTGGGCCGCAGACCATCATGTCAGTTCGGTGGCGCCGGTCCGGACCGCCGCCCCACGATGCGGAACGCGGGGTCTGGACACGGGGACCGCGTGCGTCGGCGGGCGCGTGAGGAGGCGCCCGTCAG
This sequence comes from Dietzia sp. SYD-A1, assembly GCF_015356725.1. Classification (NCBI taxonomy): domain Bacteria; kingdom Bacillati; phylum Actinomycetota; class Actinomycetes; order Mycobacteriales; family Dietziaceae; genus Dietzia; species Dietzia sp. SYD-A1. The sequence continues at coordinate 37 of NZ_JADDKI010000181.1, read as the reverse complement.
AAGAGCGCCTCCTGCGCGCTGTCCACCGCCTGGGCAC
>NZ_JADDKI010000180.1:0-542 GCF_015356725.1 Dietzia sp. SYD-A1 | reverse complement strand
CCACCCGAACCCCGATCGACAAGGAGATCTCGATGCTTCTCGAGCGCATCTACGACGAGGACCTCGCCCAGGCCGGGTACTTCATCGGCTGCCAGGCCAGGAACGAGGCGATGGTGGTGGACGCCCGTCGTGACATCCGCGAGTACCTCGACCTGGCCGACCGTCACGGCATGACCATCACCGCGGTGACCGAGACCCACATCCACGCCGACTACCTCTCCGGCACCCGCGAGCTCGCCGAGGCGACCGGCGCGACCGTCTACGTCTCGGGGGAGGGCGGCGACGACTGGCAGTACGGTTTCGAGGCCGAGCGGCTGCACCACGGGGACCGGCTCACGCTGGGCAACATCACGGTCGAGGCCGTGCACACCCCGGGCCACACCCCGGAGCACCTGTCCTTCCTCGTCACCGACGGCGCCTTCGCTGATACCCCCGGCTACATGCTGACCGGCGACTTCGTCTTCGCCGGCGATCTCGGTCGACCGGATCTGCTCGATGAGGCCGCGGGCGGGATCGACACGCGCTTCGCCGGCGCCACGCAG
>NZ_JADDKI010000179.1:0-5820 GCF_015356725.1 Dietzia sp. SYD-A1 | reverse complement strand
CTCGCCGACGCCGGGTGGACCGTGTACGTCACGGGGCGCTCGGCCGAGCGACTGCAGGCCACGGTCGACGCCGCGGCCGGCGCCTCCGGCCGGGTGCTCCCCCTCGAGTGCGATCACGCCCGCGACGAGCAGATCGCCGCCGTCATCGCCCGGATCGTCGCCGACACCGGACGACTCGACCTGCTGGTCAACAACGTCTGGACCAACCCCAAGGGCTTCATGGGGTTCAACGGGAGGTTCTGGGAACGGCCCGCCGGCGACTGGGACGCGCTCATGGGCGTGGGGCTGCGCGCGCACTATGTCGCGTGCTGCGAGGCCGCCGCGGTGATGGTCCCGCAGGGTTCCGGTCTGATGGTCAACATCTCCTCGTTCGGGTCGCGCGCTCCGTTCCACACCGTCCTCTACGGGATGAGCAAGACCGCCCTGGACAAGATGGCCGCCGACATGGCCCACGAGCTCGCCGGCACCGGGGTGTCCACCCTGTCCCTGTGGCTCGGGCTCATCCGTACCGAGCTCATCCTGTCGCTGGGGATGGACGACTTCAACGGCTTCCCCCTCGACCGCGCCGAGGACCCGACCTTCGTGGGCCGCGTGATCGCGGCCCTCACCGAGGACCCGTCGCTCCCCCGGCTGAGCGGGTCCACGATCATCACCGCCGAATACGGTCGCGAGAAGGGTTTGAAGAACGACGACGGCGAGGTGCCGCTGTCGCACCGGGGTGCCTTCGGCGGGGGCCCGCTCTTCCCACCCGTGACGGACGATCAGCTGGGGATCGCGACGGTCGACGAAGTGGCCGAGGCCGGCGGGCACAACGGATTCGTGGGGAGCGGACGGTGACCTTTCAGCCGATCGGCGAATCCGACGACCCCCTGGAGCGCCTCGAGCGCAACGAGCGCCAGGCCACCGACGCCATCCGCTACGTCCTGCTCTCCGCCTCGGCCGTCGTCCTCTTGGCGGTCGCCCTCGTCGCATTCGGCGGAGGCATCGGCGAGGAGTGCACGGAACCCGGCGGCACGTGCCTGACACAGGACCGCGTCGAGGTGGTGCTTCTGCCCCTGCTCCTGTCCGTGGGCCTGTCCGTGACGGCGGGGGTCAAGACCTACCGGCGGTGGAAGCAGCACATCAGGTGGCGTCCGTGGCTCTTCGCCAGCTACGCGATGTGGATGGTCACCACCACCTACCTCATCGGCTCGTCCTCGGCGGTGTTCGTCCAGGTCGGCTGAGTCGTCATCCCACCTACCCCGACTTGCGCGGCCCCTCTGTACGCACTCGGGCGGAGTGCGCGCCCGGACGGGACCATTCCGGGCGCGCAAGCCCACAGCACGCCGGCGCGCAAGCCCACAGCACGCCGGCGGACACGCCCGTCAGGGCACGATGTTGACCATCTTGCCCGGCACCACGATGACCTTCTTCGGGGTCGCCCCGTCGAGGTTCGCCTGCACCTTCTCGTCGGCCAGGGCCGCGGCCTCGACCTCGGCCGGTGAGGCGTCCGCGGGCACGGTGATGCGCGAGCGCACCTTGCCCTTGATCTGCACCGGGTATTCCACCGAGTCCTCGACCAGATAGGACTCGTCGTGCTCGGGGAACGGTCCGTGGGCCAGCGACCCGGTGTGTCCCAGCCGGGACCACAGTTCCTCGGCGAGGTGCGGGGCGACGGGCGCCACCATGAGCACCAGCGGTTCGACGACCGACCGCGGTGCCCCCGGCCCCTCCGTCGAGTAGCTCTTGGTCAGGAGGTTGACGTACTCGATGAGCTTGGCGATCGCGGTGTTGTCCCGTAGACCGGCGTAGTCGTCCCGGACCCCGGCGATGGCCTTGTGCAGCGCCTTGAGCACGTCCTGCGACGGCTCGTCCTCGGTCACGCGGGCCCGCCCGGTGGACTCGTCGATCACCACACGCCACAGTCGCTGCAGGAAGCGGTGCGCCCCCACGACGTCCTTCGTGGCCCAGGGCCGGGAGGTGTCGAGCGGTCCCATGGACATCTCGTACACGCGCAGGGTGTCGGCGCCGTACTCGTCACAGATCTCGTCGGGGGAGACGGAGTTCTTGAGCGACTTGCCCATCTTCCCGTACTCCTGGAAGACCTCGGGGGCATCCGGAGAGTCATCCAGGTAGAACTTCCCGTCCCGCTCCACTACATCTGCAGCGGGTACGTAGACGCCGCGCGAGTCGGTGTAGGCGAACGCCTGGATGTACCCCTGGTTGAACAGCCTGCGGTAGGGTTCCTCGCTGGTCACGTGGCCCAGGTCGAACAGCACCTTGTGCCAGAAGCGCGAGTACAGCAGGTGCAGCACCGCGTGCTCGACTCCACCGACGTAGAGGTCCACTCCCCCGGGATCACCCTCGCCGTGGATCTCGGGCCGCGGCCCGGTCCAGTAGCGCTCGTTCTCCAGCGCGCAGAGCTCGTCGGAGTTGGTGGGATCGATGTAGCGCAGTTGGTACCAGCTGGAGCCGGCCCAGTTGGGCATGACGTTGGCGTCGCGGGTGTAGGTCTGCACGCCGTCGCCGAGGTCGAGCTCGACGGTCATCCACTCGGTGGCCTTGGCCAGCGGCGGGGACGGCATCGAGTCCGCGTCGTCGGGGTCGAACGAGACGGGCTTGTAGTCCTCGACCTCGGGCAGCTCGACGGGGAGCATCTCGTCCGGCAGCGGGTGCGGGACACCCTCGGCGTCGTAGACCACGGGGAACGGCTCGCCCCAGTAGCGCTGGCGGGCGAACAGCCAGTCGCGCAGCTTGTACTGGACGGTGCCCTCACCGGTGCCCTCGCCCTCGAGCCAGGCGATGGCCGCGGCCTTGGCCTCGTCGACGCCGAGTCCGTCGAGAGAGAGCCCGAGCTCGTTGGTGGAGTTCACGGCCACGCCGTCACCCGCGTACGCCTCGGTCGCCACGTCGAGCTCGCTCCCGTCGGCCGGGGCGACCACCTGGACGATCGGCAGACCGAAGGCCGTGGCGAACTCGTGGTCGCGGGAGTCGTGGGCGGGCACCGCCATGATCGCCCCGGTGCCGTAGCCCATGAGCACGTAGTCCGCCACGAACACCGGGACCTGCTGCCCGTTGACCGGGTTGACGGCGTAGGCGCCGGTGAAGACGCCGGTCTTGTCCTTGTTCTCCTGGCGCTCCAGATCGGACTTGGTCGCGGCCCGGCGGCGGTACTCCTGCACGGCCTCGGCCGGCGAGGAGTGCCCACCGGTCCACCGCTCGTCGATTCCACCCGGGCCCGCATCGCCGGCCGCGCCGACAGCACCCTGGGTGTCCGGCCAGAACGGCCCGGCCAGCTCGTCGACCAGTGGGTGCTCGGGCGAAAGCACCATGTAGGTGGCACCGAAGAGGGTGTCGGGGCGGGTGGTGAAGACCTCGATGGACCTGTCGGCCACCGCGAATCGCACGCGGGCGCCCTGCGAGCGGCCGATCCAGTTGCGCTGCATGGACTTGACCTTGTCGGTCCAGTCCAGACGGTCCAGGTCGTCGACCAGCCGATCGGCGTAGGCGGTGATCCGCATCATCCACTGGGACAGGTTCTTGCGGAACACCGGGAAGTTGCCACGCTCGGAGCGGCCCTCGGCGGTGACCTCCTCGTTGGCCAGCACGGTTCCCAGCCCGGGACACCAGTTGACCTGGGAGTCGGACAGGTACACCAACCGGTGCGCGTCGAGCACCTTCTCCTGCTCGGCGGCGGTGAGGTCGGTCCAGGCGCGGCCGGCGAACCCCTCGGGCAGCGGCCGCGCACCGGAGACGAACTGCTCGCGCAGCTCGGCGATCGGCCGGGCGCGGCCGGTGCGGGTGGGATGCGCGCCACCATCTGTGGTGCGGGCGGGGGCCTCCGGGTCATACCAGGCGCCGTGGATCTGCAGGAAGATCCACTGCGTCCAGCGGTAGAACTCGGTGTCGGTGGTGGCCACCACGCGCCTGCGGTCGTGGCCCAGACCAAGCCGCCCGAGCTGGCGCTCCATGTTGACGATGTTGGCCTCGGTGGTCACCCGCGGGTGCTGGCCGGTTTGCACGGCGTACTGCTCGGCGGGGAGACCGAACGCGTCGTACCCCAGGGTGTGCAGGACGTTCGTCCCGAGCATGCGGTGATAGCGGGCGAAGACGTCGGTGGCGATGTACCCCAGCGGGTGGCCCACGTGCAGGCCGGCGCCGGACGGGTACGGGAACATGTCCTGCACGAAGAGCTTGTCCTCGGGCGGCGCCGACCCGTCGGCGGGCGCGAGAGGGCCGACTGGGTTGGGGGCCTCGAACGTCCCGCGCTCGGACCACTCGCGCTGCCACCGCGACTCGATGCGACCGGCGAGATCGGCGCCGTAGCGGTGGGCGGGCCCCGCCTGCTCGGCCTGCGACCCGGTGGCGGGCTGATCTGCGGTGACGGTCTCGTCGCTACTGCTCACGGTTGTCTGCTCTCCCTGATCCTCGCCGGTGCCCACGCGCAGGCCGTGTCCAGCCTAAACCCTGGAGCGGGCCGGGCCTCCTCGGCGTGTGGGCACCGCTGTGTGCGGGCCGGGACCGATCAGGCCGTCGCCGTCCGGCGCCCGGCGGTACGGCGAGCGACGATCAGCGCGTCGAGGCTGTATCGCCCGGGGCCGGCCAGGCCGAAGACCGTGGCGGCCAGCGCGATCACGGCGACGAGTTCCCACCCGCCGTTCGTGGCGAAGATGCCAGCGCCCTGGTGGACGAAAAGGTAGGCGCCGAACATGACGACGACGACGAGCGCCGCCACCACCTGGGTGAGCAGGCCCGCCACCAGCAGGATTCCTCCGGCCAGCTCGACCACGCCGGCGAACACAGCGGCGGCCTGGGCGGCCGGGACGCCGACGGAGTCGAAGAACTCGCTGGTGGCACCCGCGCCGTTGGTGACGAGCTTCTCCCAGCCGTGGGCGATCAGCACGACGCCGAGCAGGACCCGGGTCAGCAGGAGGCCGATGTCGCGGACGGGTCCGGGTACGGCGACGAGGGTGGCGGCCGCGCCGGTACGGGGGGCGGGCGTCGGGGCGACGGATTCTGAGGCGCTCACGGGGTCAGTCCTTTCGGGTCACGCATCCGGATGATGCGTCACACACTTCTATCGCCGCACTAGGTGTCGTGTCAACTATGGGCGTAGACTGGGCCCATGAGCGAATCCCCGGTGACCGACGGCGTCAGATGGCTGACCGATGAGGAGAAGGCGCTCTGGCGCGACTATCTCGCGATCCAGGGCCGCCTCCACCTGGCCATCCAGCGGGACCTCAAGGCCACGTCGAGCCTGACGGAGCCGGAGTTCGAGGTGCTCGTATACCTCAGCGAGGCCGACGGACCGCTGCGGATGACCGCGCTGGCCGATGTCCTGCAATGGGAGCGGAGCCGGCTCTCCCACCAGGTCACCCGGATGGTCCGACGGGGACTGGTCCAGCGGACGAGCTGCCCCACCGATGGCCGGGGCGCCTTCGTCTCCGCCACCGAGGAGGGCATGCGGGAGATCGCGGAGGCCGCACCCGACCACGTCGCCACCGTGCGCCGGGAGTTCCTGGACCGCCTCGACGAGCAGGGCAAGCGCGAGCTCGCGCGCCTGTTCGCGCTCATCGAGGGCTCTGCCGGGGAGGGTCCGACGGGGGATGAGGCGAATCGGAAATCCCCCGTCGCGGGCGTACCCTCGGGGGCGTGAACGCAGTGCTCGTGGTGGTCGTGGTGCTCCTGGCGTGTCTCGCCCTCGTGGTCGGGGTCACCGGCCTGTTGGGACTGCTCGGTCGACTGCCGGGTAACGGCGTCCTTGGCGTCCGCACCCCGGAGACCCGCCGCTCCCCCGAGGCCTGGACGCTCGCCAACCGCGCGGCCGGGCCCGCCCTGCTC
>NZ_JADDKI010000017.1:0-21059 GCF_015356725.1 Dietzia sp. SYD-A1 | reverse complement strand
GCCCGGGACCCCGACCACGCAGCAGGCCCCGCAGGGGACCCAGACCCAACCCCAGACCGGGCAAGGGGGCGCGGCCGCCGGTCCGACCGCCGACGAGCAGACCTCGCCGTAGAGGCTCCGGGTAGCGAGGTGCCCGCCGCACGAGGCGACCCGAGTCGCCTCCACATGTTGCAGGAGTAACGCTAGGCTGCTCGTGTGATCAGTGCTTCCCATGTGACCAAGTCGTACGCGTCCTCGACGCGCCCGGCTCTGTCCGACGTGAGCGTCGAGATCGCCGAGGGCGAATTCGCATTTCTCATCGGCGCGTCCGGGTCGGGAAAGTCGACGTTCCTGCGTCTGCTGCTCCGCGAAGACCGGCCCGATTCCGGGACCCTGGTCGTCGCGGGCCACGACCTCACCAGGATGAAGGCGTCGTCCGTACCCACGCTGCGCCGCTCGCTCGGTTGCGTCTTTCAGGACTTCCGCCTCCTGCCGAGCAAGACCGTGGCCGAGAACGTGGCCTTCGCGCTCCAGGTGATCGGCACCTCCCGCCGCACGATCGACAAGGTCGTTCCCGAGACGCTCGAGATGGTCGGACTGGCCCGTGAGGCCGGACGTCGGCCGCACGAGCTCTCCGGTGGCGAACAGCAACGCGTCGCCATCGCCCGGGCGTTCGTCAACCGGCCGCGGTTGCTGCTCGCCGACGAGCCGACCGGCAACCTCGACCCCGAGACCAGCGAGGACATCATGCTGCTGCTCGACCGGATCAACCGGACCGGCACCACGGTCCTCATGGCCACGCACGACCGCCACATCGTCGACCGGTCACGGCGCCGCGTGGTGGAGCTGGTCGACGGGATGGTCGTCCGGGACGACGCCAGCGGCACCTACGGGGTGGGACGCTGATGGCCGCGCGGTTCATCGCGTCCGAGGTCGGGCAGGGGCTGCGTCGGAACCTGTCCATGACGCTGGCCATGATCATCACCACCGCCGTCGCGTTGGCGATGCTCGGCGCGGGCGTATTGGTGGTGATGACCGCCTCGGCCAGCCAGCCGAAGTACGACTACCTCAACGAGTTCCGCGTCTACGTGGACCGTCCCATCTCCATCGAGGACCCCGACTGCACCGCCGCGTGTGGTGAGATCCGGGACCAGCTGGAGGCCACGGCCGGCGTGGCGTCGGTGGAGTACAAGAACCCGCAGGAGACGTACGAGGAGTTCGTCGAGCTGTTCTCCTCCACCGACCCCGTCCTCGTGGAGTCGACCTCGCCGGACGCCCTCGGCTCGCGGTTCACCCTCACACTCGACGACCCCACCCGGGCCGAGTCGGTGGCCGCGGACCTGGGGGCGATCGCGGGGATCGAGGTCGTGCAGGGCCAGGGGGAGTTGGTCGAGCGCGTCTTCTCGGTCCTCGACGGCATCCGGAACGCCGCCTTCGCCGTCGCGGTGGTCCAACTCCTGGCCACCGTGTTGCTCATCGCCAACATGACGCAGATCGCGGCCTTCACCCGCCGGACCGCGCTCGGCATCATGCGACTGGTGGGCGCGAGCCGCTGGTACACCGAACTCCCGTTCGTGGTGGAGGCCGTGCTCGCGTCGGTGGTCGGTTCGTTGCTCGCGGTCGGTGGACTCCTGGGGGCCAAGGTCGTGTTCCTCGACAGGGTGCTGGCGGAGGCGTACCGGGCGAACCTGGTGGAACGGATCACCACCGCCGACATCCTGACGCTCGCCCCGGGGCTGATCGTGGCGGGCGCGGTCGTGTCCGCCCTCACGGCGTGGGTCACCCTGAGGGTGACGGTTCGGCAGTGATCCCGCGCTGATCTAGACTGGGGGATCTGCCCGACGGACGGACGAGGAGGTGAACCGGCGTGGCCAAGAAGAACAAGAAGAAGGGCGCGTCGACCCTCGGCCGTGACGGCAGCGTGGTCGCCAGCAACCGCAAGGCCCGCCACGAGTACTCGATCCTGTCCACCCACGAGGCCGGCATCGCGCTCCTGGGCACGGAGATCAAGAGCATGCGTGAGGGACAGGCCTCGCTGGTCGACGCGTTCGCGACCATCGACGACGGCGAGGTGTGGCTCCGCGGGCTCCACATCCCCGAGTACTCGCACGGGAGCTGGACCAATCACGCGCCCAAGCGGGCCCGCAAGCTCCTACTGCACCGGCGCGAGATCGATTCCCTCGTCGGCAAGGTGCGGGACGGCAACGCCACTCTGGTCCCCCTGTCCCTCTATTTCGTGAACGGACGGGTGAAGGTCGAACTGGCCGTCGCTCGCGGTAAGCAGGCGCACGACAAGCGGCACGACATCGCCAGGAGGACCGCCGAGCGCGAGGCCGTCCGCGAGCTCGGCAGGAAGATCAAGGGCATGCACGCGTGATCCGGTCGCGCAGGGGTGGTGTGGAGACGGACATCACCCTGGCGACTCGACCTCGGTCGGGGTAAGATCGGTGGTCCGTCGATGAGAGTCGGCGGTCCTGACGGGGCTGATGTGGTTTCGACTACGTGAGTTGACGCAGGGGAAGCGTGCCGGTGCAGGCCAGAGACCACCGTAAGCGTCGTGGCAACCAATTACGCGCCGATACCAATCAGCGCGACTACGCCCTCGCTGCCTGATAGCGAGCCCGTAGTCTGTCGGCCCGGGGTCGCCCTCGCCCCGGTCACCGGCATCATCTAGAGGGATCACCGGCTCACCCGGTCACGGGGTGGGTCGGGACATCCAACAGTGACTGGGATCGTCGTCGCCGACATGTCCGCATGAGGGCGAGATCCGAGTAGAGGCCAACGCGGACTGCGCACGGAGAAGCCCTGCCGATGCTGCGGAGGACCCGGGTTCAATTCCCGGCAGCTCCACCATCGGGCCGAGCCCCCGGTCGACCATCGACCGGGGGTTCGGTGCATTTCGACGGTCCTCCCACCTCCAGGCGCCTGTGCGGCACCTCGAAGCACCTGAAAGAGGACTCAGGCGGCTTCGGTACCCTCGCTGTAGTCGCCGCTCGTCCCGAACGGGCCGACGATGTCCCAGTAGAGAAAGGCCCACGCCCACGTGAACGCCAAGTCCGCAGGCAACAAGAGCACCAAGGTGCTCCAGACCAAGAAGAACAACGGCATGCTGATCACGGTCGCGGCGCTGATCGCCGTCGCCGTCCTGGTCCTCGGTGGCGTGGTGTGGATGGCCCAGCGAGGGGGCGAGGCCAACCCCATCACGTTCGGTGAGACGGCGGATGAGCTGATCGAGATCTCGGACACGGGCGTGATCACGGTGGGGGAGGAGGCCGCTCCGACGGTCCAGATCTGGGAGGACTTCATGTGCCCGGCGTGCGCCTCGTTCGAGAGGCAGTACGGCGTCCCGATCGCAGAGGCCGTCGAGGCCGGTGACCTGCGGGTGGAGTACCACACCCTCAACTTCCTCGACCGCCAGTCGGCCTCGGGCGAATACTCCACGCGGGCCATCGCCGCGGTCCAGTGCGTCGCTGCCAAGGACTCGATGCCCACCTTCTTCGAGGTCAAGAACGCCTTCTTCGCGCAGCAACCCGCTGAGGGCGGGGGCGACCGTTCCGCCCGGGAGCTGGCGTCCACGGCCGAGGCGGCCGGCGCGAACGCGGACACCGTCGAGTGCATCGGCAACGTGGAGACCAACGGCGGGATGGAGAAGGCCTCGGACACCGCCGACAACTCGCAGGACAGTATCCGTGAGGTCACCGACCGCGTCTCCACGCCCACCGTCGCCTACGAGGGTGAGGTCGTGGAGTTCGGCGACCCGGCCTGGCTGGACAACATCATCTCCTGACCCGGGTCGACGCGGATCGCCTCCGGCCCCGCCCGTCCAGGGCGGGGCCGGAGGCGATTTGGAGGGCCGAAGCGGGATGGTGTAACTTTGGTCGGGCCGGTCGCCGAGAGGTGAACGGCAGGAGAATGAGCACGGGGCTATGGCGCAGCTGGTAGCGCACCACACTGGCAGTGTGGGGGTCAGGGGTTCGAGTCCCCTTAGCTCCACCCGGAGGACCGATCCGGCGACGGACGGTTCGCACTGATAGGAGCCCGGCCACTGGTCGGGCTCCTATTCATTTCCATGGTGGGTGAGGGCGTGACCGCACGGCTATCCCTGCTGCGCGGCCCACTCGGCGACGCGTCGCGCGCTCTCCGACTCGGACAGGTCCTCGACGCGCGTCATGATCGACCAGCGCACGCCGTAAGGGTCCACGATCGAGGCGAACCTGTCGCCGGAGACGAACTCGCTCACCGGCTCGCGGACCGTCGCGCCGGCCCTGACCGCGCGGTCCACCACCTCATCGACGTCCGCGCAGTACAGCCCGAGCGAGTAGCAGGCCACCCCTCCGGAGGGTGCGGGCACGAGCCCGTAGTCGGGGCTCGGCTCGCCGAACTGCAACCGGCCGTTGCCGAAGTCGAGTTCGGCGTGGACGACGACCCCTCCCATCTCCGTCACGTCGACCACCCGGGCGCCGAAGACCGAGGAATAGAATTCGACGGCCCCCTTCGCGCCCTCGATCGCGAGAAACGGAGTGAGGCTGGTCGAGCCGTGGGGGACGCCGTCTGTGGTGTGCTGCCCGGTGGCCCCGGTCCGGGGCGAGGTGGTGTCGGTCATGGGATGACCCTAGAAGTGCCCGCACTTTGATGGCTTGAAGATTCGCGACGTCAGTCGCGGCGGAGGAGTGAGGGAGGGGAGAGGATGTCGGAGCTCGCAGATCGGCGCGGAGTGCTCTACCCGGACCGGTTGCCCACCTTCCACCGCCAGGAGGCCCCGGTCGACCTGCGCGACCGCATCCGGTGGTTCTGGATCCCGCGGTGGAGTCTGCCACCGGGCAGGACCTCCCGGCAGGAACTCCTGCCGTTTCCCGCGTCCAACCTCGTCGTCGAACCCTCCGGCGTGACCCTCTCCGGACCGACGACCGGCATCTCCCACCGTGACCTCAGTGGCAGCGGGTGGGCGGTCGGAGCCCTGCTCCGACCCGCCGGGTTGGCCTCCCTGTCGACCGCGCCGCAGGAGCTCCGCGATGCCGAGACACCGGTCGAGGCAGCAGAGTTGCATCGCGCCGTCGGCGCGGCGATGGGGGACGACGTCGTCGACCAACCGTGTCCCTCAGACCATCGCCGGGTCGACCAGTGCGACCACCAGCGCGAACCCCTCGCGCGCGACCGGGCGGTGCGCGCCTTCTCGGCCTGGGCCGCCGCGACCCTGGCGGCGCCTGGTGCCGACGGGATGCTGGCCAACGCCATGGAGGATCTCATCGCCTCCGACCGGTCGATCGTGCGGGTGGACCAGGTCGCCGCGGCCCTGGGGATCTCGACGCGTGCCGTGCAGCGGCTCGCGCGCCGCTACGTGGGCCTGCCACCACTGAAGATGATCCGTCGGTACCGACTCCAGGAGGCCGCGCAGCGGCTACGCGACGACCCCACTGTGATGATCGCCCGGGTCGCCGCCGACCTCGGGTACTCCGACCACGCCCACCTGAGCGCGGACTTCCGCACGGTCCTCGGACTGAGCCCCCGCTCCTACCGCCGCGGGCCCGGCGCCGCCGCGAAGGGATCCTCGGACGGGTGACGGATGGGGACGATCCGCTGGCCGAGCGGGAGCAGTGCCAGCGGGACCATCTTCCAACAGGCGATCCCGAAGGGGATGCCGACGATCGTCAGGCACAGCAGCAACCCCGCGACCAGGTGGGCGAGCGCCAGCTCCCAGCCGAGCACCAGGATCCACAGGATGTTCCCGAGCATCGAGAGCGCACCGGCGTCCCGGCGGAACTCGGTCCGCCGGCCGAACGGCCACAGGACATACGCGGCGAGTCGGAACGAGGCGATGCCGAAGGGGATGGTGATGATCAGGATGCAGGCGATGACCCCGGCGATGACGTACGCCAGTGCCAACCACCAGCCGGCGAGAAGAAACCAGAGCACGTTCCCCAGGGTTCGCATCTCCTCACGGTAGTCGTCGACTCGGACCCCGGTAACCGGTTCCGGGGCCCCGGTGCACGGCGTGAGGCCAAACCGCTGACGGCGGGCCCGGCGTGTGTGATGTTGGGAGGATGACTCCCCGTAAGAGTGTTGTCACCAGGCTCCTGCTCGCCCCGGCGCTCGTCATCGCACTGGTCGCTACCGTCCTGATCACGGGTTCCGCGCTGGCGCGTGCCGAATCTCGGACGGTCGAGGGGTTCCACTGGGGGGTGGCCACCTCGGGCTTCCAGGTCGAGGGTTCAAATAGGGACTCCAACTGGAAGCGCTACGTCGACGCCGCGGCCGCCCGCGGCGAGGCCGACCCGGTGAACGACGCGGTGGACTTCTGGAACCGATACCCGGAGGACATCGCGCGCGCCGCCGACATGGGCGTCACCACCTTCCGTCTCAGCGTGGAGTGGTCCCGCATCGAACCCGAGCCGGGGCGGTACGACGAGGGGGCGCTGCGTCGGTACGACCACATCCTCGACACGATCCGGGCGCACGGGATGACGCCCATGATCACGATGGTCCACTACGTGTACCCCGGATGGCTCGTCGACCGGGGCGGTTTCCTCTCGCCGGACGCGGTGGAGGCCTTCGGCCGCTACGCCGAGCTCGTCACCGAGCGGTGGGCCGGCGACGGGACGATGTGGGTCACCTTCAACGAGCCCCTGGTGTTCTTCAGTCACGAACTTCGCATCGGCCTGGTCGGCCTGCACCAGTTCACCGAGTTCCGCGACAACGTCGTCGCGGCCCACAAGCTGGGACACCACGCCGCGCACCGCGCCGACCCGGAGGCGATGGTGACCGCCAACGAGGCATACCTCCCCGCGTTCGCCCCGGCCACCGACGACCTGCTGCTCAACCACATTCGCGAGGAGCTGGACTTCATCGGGATCGACTACTACTACGGAATCGCGCTCGACAACCTCACCACCATCCGCGCCGCGTGGGACGACTTCGCCGGCGTGCGTCCGCAACCGGAAGGGATGTACGAGTCGATCGTGCACTACGCGCGGCACTTTCCCGGTAAGCCGCTGTACATCGTCGAGAACGGGATGCCCACCCACAACGGGCACCGGGAGGACGGGATCGAGCGCGGCGACTACCTCCGGGACGTCGTCTTCTGGATCCAGCGCGCGGCCGCCGACGGTTACCCGGTGATCGGATACAACCACTGGTCTCTGGTCGACAACTACGAGTGGGGAACCTACGACTCCCGCTTCGGCCTGTACCGGGTCGACGTACTCACGGATCCGCTGCTCGAGCGCAGGCCGACCTCCGGGGTCGACGCCTACCGGGACGTGATCGCGCGCGGCGGAGTCCCGGAGGGCTACCGCCCGGTTCTGCCGGTGGGTGTGTGCTCGCTGGGGACGATCCCCGACACCTGCCTGGATCCGGTCGACGTTCACGGGCCGCTCGCGAGGCTGGGTCGCTGACCGCGGGCGCTCAGAGGAGAACCTGTCACCGCCGGGCCGGGCGGACGTAGGGTCATCCCATGGATCGGTTCGACACCGTCGTCAGGGAGCTCGACGCCCTGGTCGACGCCGGGCGGCTCACGGGTTTCGTCTGCGGGGTCCGGCAGGATGGCCGGACGCTGATCGCAGCGGGCGGGTCGCGGTCACCCGACGGGCCCGCGCTCGACCCTGACACGGTGTTCCCCCTGTCGTCCAACACCAAGCCGGTGGGCGGCGTGCTCGCGCTGCGGATGGTCGAGCTCGGGATCCTCGCACTCGACGACCCGGTCTCCACCCTTCTGCCGGAGTTGTCGGCCCCGCGGGTCCTCACCCGGCCCGGCGCACCGATCGACCGGACCGTGCCGGCCGGCCGACAGATCACCCTGCGACACCTGCTCACCATGACCGCCGGCGTCGGATGGGCGGGAGAGGGCAGTCCTCTGACCGTCGCCATGGTCGAGCGACAGATCGCGCCGGGACCCTTCGCGCCTCCGATGGAGCCGGACGAGTACCTGCGGCTGCTGGGCGCGCTGCCCCTGGCCGATCAGCCCGGGGTGGGCTGGCACTACCACACCAGCAGCGACGTGCTGGGTGTCCTCCTGGCGAGGGCCACGGGAGCGACCGTGTCCGACCTGGTGGCCGACCACGTCACCGGCCCGCTCGGTCTCGCGGACGTGGGGTTCACCGCCGACCCCGACCGACTCCCCACCAGTTACGGGCTCGGCCCCGACGGGGGCTTACGGGCGCTGGACACCGGTGACCGGTTCGCCCACCCGCCGCGCTTCGAGTCTCTGGCGTGCGGGCTGACCTCGACCGTCTCGGACCACCTCGAATTCCTCGACGTCCTGGTCGACGGTGGGGTGCTCCTGGGGTCGGAGTACGTGGAGGTGATGACGGCCGACCACCTGACCGCGCGGCAGCGGGCCGACGCGGAGGGGTTCATCGGACCCGGCTGCGGGTACGGGATGCAGGTCGAGGTCCGTCCCGGCGGGGTCGTCGGTTGGGCCGGGGGACTGGGCACCATCGCATACGTCGACCGGCGCACGGGCCGCGGCGCGGCGGTGTTCACCACGCAGTCCTACGACGTACCGGGGACGGCGGAGGCGCTGGACACCGTATGGGCGCTGCTGCGGTGACCGATCGGCGGTGGGCGACCGCGGGGGCTCACCCCTCGCGCCACCAGGTGTCCAGAGGAGTGGCCGGGACGGCCCGCTTGTGGCGGGTGGCCAGGAACAGCTGCTCGATCCGGTCGACGGCCTCCGCCGACACGCCGTCGCGGCCCTCGAGATAGTCGTCGATCTGCTCGTAGGTCACGCCCAGCGCCTCCTCGTCGTGCAGTCCCGGCCGGTCGTCCTCGAGATCGGCGGTGGGGAGCTTTCGCCAGGTCGACTCCGGCGCGCCCAGGTATCGCAGGAGCGCGGCGCCCTGGCGCTTGGTGAGGCCAGTCAACGGGGTGAGATCGACCCCGCCGTCGCCGTACTTGGTGAAGAACCCCGTGACCGCCTCGGCCGCGTGATCCGTGCCCACGACGAGAAGTCCGAGCTGCCCGGCCACGGCGTACTGGGCGACCATCCGTTGTCGTGCCTTGACGTTACCTCGCACGAAATCGCGGAGCGGACCCCCGTGGTCGGGCAGCACCTCCAATGCCTCGGCAGTGGCCGCCGACATGGTGGCCGACGCGGGCCGAACGTCGACGGTGACGCGGGCGTCGGGTCGGATGAAGTCCAGGGCCACGACGGCGTCGGCCTCGTCCGCCTGGGTGCCGTGGGGCAGGCGCATGGCGACGAATCGGGCGCTGGGCAGCCCCTCGTCGCGCAGCTTCTCCGCGGCGAGCTGGCAGAGTCGACCTGTGAGGGTGGAGTCCTGGCCACCGCTGATGCCGAGGACGAACCCCGTGGCCGGGGTGCTGCGGAGGTAGTCGGCCAGAAACGCCACCCGACGATCCACCTCCTGCGCCGGATCGATGTCGGGGCGAACACCGAGTTCGTGGATGATGGACGCGCGGAGCGCGCTGATGCCGGGAGAGGACTGGGTCATGGCGTCAGCATAGAAACCCAGTGTGACTTCTGGGTGACATGCGGGGCGGACACGGCGTGACGTACGGACGGGGACAGGGTCGACGCACGGAATCGCCGGTTGGAGTTCTGACGGGGCAGTCCGTTACGATGGACCAGTTGTGTGTCGTGCATCCGACCTCCGGGTCGGACGTGTCGCGCAGTCATCCCAGTCGTGTCGGCGGCCATCACGGCCGCCCCGAGAGCCTAAGGAGCGCCAGATGAAGGTCCGCAAGTCCCTTCGGTCGCTGAAGAACAAGCCGGGCGCCCAGGTTGTCCGTCGTCGCGGCAAGGTCTACGTGATCAACAAGAAGGACCCCCGTTTCAAGGCCCGCCAGGGCTGAGTCCGTCCGCGTGGGAGCCCACGCACCCGCGAGGGCCCGTCACCGGTTCGCCGGTGGCGGGCCCTCGTCGTCGTGGGGCGGTGCCGAACCGTCGATGCCGGTCCGTCGGGGCCGGCGATCACGGGCGCGTGACCGGGCGCGCCTGTGGAGCGGGTGGGGACAGGATGTGGGGCGCTTGGGGACGGCCTGTGGGGCGCCGGACCGGGTTCCCGACGCGTGTTCGGGCGTGGCAGTGTGGCGTCCGGGGAGCGGCGCGTCGGCATCCGGGACGCTCTGTCCAGCCGGGGGTGGGCGGTGTCCACAAGGCGGGATCGCGACCTGGGAATACCACCGTTGTAAGACCAAAATGTTGTGGTCCATTGACTCGTCGGACACTAGGGGTAGTGTCTAAGGCGTTGCGGCACCCGATGAATACCACTCGTGGCATTCGGGCTGCGAACCCTGACAGACACCGCGGTTATCCACAGGCCGGGCTCACGAGCCGGAACCGATGACCGTCCGAGAAGTACCCCTCGCGCCTCCGCGGCGCCCGTGCCGAAAGAGGTCCACGACTGATGGTCACCGTCTACACCAAGCCCGCCTGCGTCCAGTGCAACGCCACCTACAAGGCCCTCGACAAGCAGGGCGTCGAGTACCGGGTGGTCGACATCTCGGTGGACGACGAGGCGCGGGAGTACGTGATGGCTCTCGGCTACCTGCAGGCCCCCGTCGTGGTGTCCGGCACCGAGCACTGGTCGGGATACCGGCCGGACCGGATCAAGGCTCTCGTCACCGTCGCGGCCTGACACCTGCCCGACACCGGGGGGCTCCCGGAACACGTGTAATCCGAAGGGGGCAGTCATGGCGGCTCCGCTGCCGGCCACCGAGCCGGCGAGGATCGTCTACTTCTCCAACGTCTCCGAGAACACCAAGCGGTTCGTCGACCGGCTCGGGCTCCCGGCGCTGCGGATCCCCACGCGGAGGACCGATGCCCCGCCGGTCGTGTCGGACCCGTATGTTCTGATCGTCCCGACGTACGGGGGTTGCCTCGAGGTCACCGGGAGGACCGGCGCCTCGGTCCCACGACAGGTCGTGGCGTTCCTGAACAACGCGCACAACAGAAGCCTCTGCCGGGGTGTCATCGCCGCCGGCAACACCAACTTCGGTGCGGACTACGCGGTCTCCGGCGATGTGATCGCACGCAAGCTCGGGGTTCCGTACCTCTACCGGTTCGAACTGATGGGCACACATGAGGACGTCATCCGCGTCCGTGAGGGATTGGAAGAGTTTTGGCAGCACCAACCGTGACCCCCGAAGGCACCATCGCCGGTGAGGCGGGCGAGGGGCAGCGCCTGGATTACCACGCGCTCAACGCCATGCTCAACCTCTACGACGCGGACGGGAGGATCCAGTTCGACAAGGACCGTGAGGCCGCGCGGGAGTACTTCCTCCAGCACGTCAACCAGAACACGGTCTTCTTCCACAACCTGGACGAGAAGCTGGACTACCTGGTCGACAAGAACTACTACGAGCGCGAGGTGCTCGACAAGTACACGCGCAACTACGTGCGCGAGCTGTTCGATCACGCCTACGCCAAGAAGTTCCGCTTCCCGACGTTCCTCGGCGCGTTCAAGTACTACACCTCGTACACGCTCAAGACGTTCGACGGGAAGCGCTACCTCGAGCGCTACGAGGACCGCGTCTGCATGGTCGCCCTCACCCTCGCGGACGGCGACGAGACCCTGGCCCGCCGCCTCGTCGACGAGATCATCGACGGTCGGTTCCAGCCGGCCACCCCGACGTTCCTGAACTCGGGCAAGAAGCAGCGCGGCGAGCCCGTCTCGTGTTTCCTCCTGCGCATCGAGGACAACATGGAGTCCATCGGCCGCAACATCAACTCCGCGCTGCAGCTGTCCAAGCGCGGCGGCGGGGTCGCGCTGCTGCTGTCGAACCTGCGCG
The DNA here is from genome assembly GCF_015356725.1 of Dietzia sp. SYD-A1. Lineage (NCBI taxonomy): Bacteria > Bacillati > Actinomycetota > Actinomycetes > Mycobacteriales > Dietziaceae > Dietzia > Dietzia sp. SYD-A1. Next base: position 9,335 of record NZ_JADDKI010000017.1, on the reverse strand, counting down.
AGCACGGCGCCCCGATCAAGCACATCGAGAACCAGTCCTCCGGAGTCATCCCGGTGATGAAGCTGCTCGAGGACTCCTTCTCCTACGCCAACCAGCTCGGCGCCCGCCAGGGAGCCGGTGCGGTGTACCTGCACGCCCACCACCCGGACATCTTCAAGTTCCTCGACACCAAGCGCGAGAACGCCGACGAGAAGATCCGCATCAAGACCCTGTCCCTGGGCGTCGTGATCCCGGACATCACGTTCGAACTGGCCAAGCGCAACGATGACATGTACCTGTTCTCGCCGTACGACGTCGAGCGGATCTACGGCAAGCCCTTCGCGGACGTCGACGTCACCGAGCACTACGCCGAGATGGTGGAGGACAGCCGGATCAAGAAGACCAAGATCAACGCACGGCACTTCTTCCAGACCCTCGCCGAGCTGCAGTTCGAGTCCGGGTACCCGTACATCATGTACGAGGACACGGTGAACCGGGCCAACCCGGTCGCCGGCAAGATCACCCACTCGAACCTGTGCTCGGAGATCCTCCAGGTATCCACCCCGTCGACGTACAACGAAGACCTCACCTACTCGCACGTGGGCAAGGACATCTCGTGCAACCTCGGCTCGCTCAACATCGCCAAGGCCATGGACTCCCCGGATTTCGGAGCGACCATCGAGACGGCGATCCGGGGCCTGACCGCGGTGTCCGATCAGACCCACATCGACTCCGTCCCGTCGATCGAGCGCGGCAACGCTGAGTCGCACGCGATCGGCCTCGGGCAGATGAACCTCCACGGTTACCTCGCGCGCGAGCGGATCCACTACGGATCCGAGGAGGGCGTGGACTTCACGAACATCTACTTCTACACGGTGCTCTACCACGCGATCCGGTCGTCGAACCTCCTCGCGCGTGAGCGGGGGACCTGGTTCGCCGGATTCCCGGAGTCCACCTACGCCTCGGGTGAGTTCTTCGACAAGTACACCGACCGGGCATGGGAGCCGGCCACCGAGCGGGTGCGCCAGCTGTTCGCCGACGCCGGCGTGGCGGTGCCCACCCAGGACGACTGGCGTGCGCTGAAGGCCGATGTGCAGCAGTACGGCATCTATAACCAGAACCTCCAGGCCGTACCGCCCACGGGATCGATCAGCTACATCAACAACTCGACCTCGTCGATCCACCCCGTGGCCTCCCGGATCGAGATCCGCAAGGAGGGCAAGATCGGCCGCGTCTACTACCCGGCGCCCTACCTGACCAACGACAACCTGGACTACTACCAGGACGCGTACGAGATCGGGTACGAGAAGATCATCGACACCTATGCCGCGGCCACCCAGCACGTGGACCAGGGCCTGTCGCTGACCCTGTTCTTCAAGGACACGGCCACCACCCGGGACGTCAACCGCGCCCAGATCTACGCCTGGCGCAAGGGGATCAAGACCCTGTACTACATCCGCGTGCGACAGCTCGCACTCGAGGGCACCGAGGTCGAAGGGTGCGTCTCGTGCATGCTCTGACGCCGGTGCCGCAGGCCTGCGACCCGAACCGCCCCCGCCACCACGAGGAGATCCGATGACCGCCGAGTTGCACGCTCCGGGATCCCACAGCCCCGCCGCCGGGGTCGCCCCCCGGCTCGTCGACCGGGTGTCGGCGATCAACTGGAACCGCGTCACCGACGAGGTCGACGACCAGGTCTGGGGCCGGCTCACCAGCAATTTCTGGCTGCCGGAGAAGGTCCCGGTGTCCAACGACATCCCGTCGTGGCAGACCCTGACGGACTCGGAGCAGGAGCTCACCACCCGGGTGTTCACCGGACTGACCCTGCTGGACACCCTCCAGGGGACGGTCGGCGCGGTGAGCATGATCCCCGACGCGGCGACCCCGCATGAGGAGGCGGTGCTCACCAACATCGCGTTCATGGAGTCGGTCCACGCCAAGAGCTACTCCACGATCTTCTCGACGCTCTGTTCCACCCCCCAGATCGATGACGCCTTCCGCTGGGCGGAGGAGAACACCTACCTGCAGCGCAAGGCCCACATCACCCTCGGGTACTACTCGGGCGAGGACCCCCTCAAGCGCAAGGTCGCGTCGACCCTCCTCGAGTCGTTCCTCTTCTACTCGGGTTTCTACCTGCCGATGCGCTGGTCGTCGCGCGCCAAGCTCACCAACACCGCGGACATCATCCGGCTCATCATCCGGGACGAGGCGGTGCACGGGTACTACATCGGCTACAAGTACCAGCGCGGTCTGGAGCACATCAGCCAGGCGGAGCGCGACGAGCTGAAGGACTACACCTTCGAGTTGCTCTTCGAGCTGTACGACAACGAAGCGGACTACACCGAGGACCTCTACGACACCGTGGGGTGGACCGAGGACGTCAAGAAGTTCTTGCGTTACAACGCCAACAAGGCGCTGATGAACCTCGGCTACGAGGGGATGTTCCCCAAGGACGAGACCAACGTCGACCCCGCCATCCTCTCGGCGCTCAGCCCGAACGCCGACGAGAACCACGATTTCTTCTCGGGCTCGGGCAGCTCCTATGTCATGGGCAAGGCCGTGGCGACGGAGGACGAGGACTGGGACTTCTGAGGCGGGCGCATCACCGGACGCCTGGTGTCTCGATGCAATAGCTGCGCACCTCAGCGATTCTCGCGGTCCTGGATGTGCTGGCGAAGCGCAGGACATGGCTGAAGTAGAGACGCCGTCCTCCTGCTTCCAGGTGGCCGTCGCACGACGCGACGCGACCGTGGGTGATGACGGAGACGACGTTGACACGCTCAGGGGTGAAGGCGGGACCGACCTCTCCGGCCGCCTCGGGGCCGCGGTAGATGCCGACGCCGAGGAGCGTCCAGGTCATGTCCTCGGCGAGCCACTCGGACACCGATTCCGTGTGTCCCGTGGCCCAGTTCACGGCGAAGTCGCCCACTATGCCCATCCGGGGGGCGTTCCCGCAGTCGGTCGGCAGGCTGATCTCCATCGCCCCTCCTGTCACCTCGTCATCTCGCGCACCGGTAGAGCGACCTCGCAGCGCGGCATCCGGCCCGGTGGCGCCGGCTCGTAGACCTCTCTCGGTGGCCCGGCGGGCGCGAGTCCGAGCTCGACGGCCCGACGGTGCACCGCCTCGAATGCGGTGAGGATGCGTGGGAACTGGACATCTGCGGTGGGCACCCCGGTGAACAACTCCACGTGCTCCTCCTCGACACGGTGCGCGCGGTCCGCGTCCTCGATCGGTACACAGACCTCGACGGGGCCGTCCGACTCCCAGCCGACCTGCCCGTGGTAGATCACGATGACCCGACCGCTCGCACCGCCTCGATCCTCCGCCAGGGACGACAGCCGGGTCGCGTTGTCCCGGATGACTCCGGGAAGATCCCTGGCCGCGGTGTGCCGCGTGGCGGACAGGAACGGGGTCCTGGGCACCACGCGGGTGGTGACGCCGGATGTCGAGACCCCGGGTTGCCCGTCGACGTCCAACGACCCTGACGCGACCGCGTGCTGCAGGTACCGGGCCAGGGACTGTCGTCGGGCGTGCTGTTCGGACTCGTGCTCACGGAAGTGCGCGATCAGCGCCGATTGCTCCTCCGGCGAGCGCTCCATGAGCGTGCGGATCTCGTCCAGTGGCATGTCGATCCGTCGAAGCATGGTGATCAGTCGGGCCGCATCGATCTGAGCCGGGCTGTATCTCCGATAGCCGCTGTGAGGGTCGACGGTGTCAGGCGAGAGCAGCCCCTTGCGGTCGTAGAGCCGCAGCGCCTTGGGTGAGAGCCAGGTCGCCGCCGCGAACTGACCGATGGTCATCAACTCGGCCATGATTCACCCACCGGGCGAGTGTAGTGGCGCCGCTCTCACCTCAGATCGTCTTGTACACAAGCTCCGTCACCCACGTCGAGGGGTCCGGGTGGACACCCGGGTCGGTGAGGAAGTGCTCGGCGTGGCCCGTCCAGGGTGCTCCGCTGCCGTCCCGGCGCTCACCGAGAGGGTGTCCGTGCGCGTCGGCCCATTCCTGCACCCTCACGTGGGCGGCGGGTATCTCGTCGGGCTCTCCCACGTGGCGACCGACCACGTATTCCCCGGCGGGCAGGCTTCCCGCCACCAGACCGTTCGTGGGCTCGACCGCCTCGGCCACAGGCACGGCGACTGTCAGGTCGACCGGTTCCCCGGGAGCGCCGACGTTCCGGTAGATGTACAGCGGACCACTCCGCGGCGCGATGCCGTGGTCCGCGAGCCACTGGTAGACGAGGGGGATCATCTCGTTCGGACCGCCGGGTGAACCGAACTCGGAGAACCGGGCCGTGACGGCCATGCCGACATAATGGGTCTCCGGGCGGTCCTGCGGTGTGATCTCCAAGCCCATCGGGTGCTCCTCTGATCGGTGTCGTGACGGCGGAGAGCCGCCTGGACCCACTCCACCGCCTCCCCCAGGGGCAAGGTCAAGCGGGGCCCACCGGGCGGGCGATCCGACCGGCTCGACTGCCGTGCCCCGACCACCTGTCCCGGGGCGACGACCGTCGCCGACCACCTGTCCCGGGGCGACGACCGTCCCCGTCTAGCCGTCCGGGGCGATCCCGTTGATGGAACTCCTGATGTCGTCGAGGACCGCTCGTGCGGCCACCGGACCGGAGCCCTCCCACACGGCCCGGTCCACCACGAACATGCGGCGGGCCCCCACCGCGTCGAGGTCCGTCCACCGCTCGGTGGCGAACGCCTCCCGCGCGGACTTCTCGGAGCGGTCACTGCCACCCACCACGGCGAAGATCACGTCCCCGCCCAGTTCGTCACCCACCGGAGGCGACTCCGGGGCGGGCCCGATCCGCTGTCCGTCCCGGGTGCGCTGGGCGGGGGGCCGGCCGGCACCGACGGCCTCGAGCATGAGGCTGCCGAGTGTGTCCGGCCGTTGGACCTCGATCTCGCCCCCGTCGGAGACGGAGACGAGCGAGACCCAGGTGTCTCTCGGGGTGGTCGCGTCCGCGGTGAACCGCGCCCGGTCGATCACATCCAACAGGAGGTCTCCGCCGGCCGTGGGGCGACCGTAGGCGTCGGCGATCGCCTCGGTGCTCTCGGCCCAGTTCAGGCTCCGCGCGTCGTAGACGACGGTCGGCGCGACAGCCGACAACGCCCGTGCCAGATCGGGGTCGGGATCGGGGGAGTCGGCCAGCACGATGAGATCGGGGTTCAGGTCCCGGGCGGCGTTCGCGGCGGCATCCGCGTCGAAGTCGGCGCCCTCGGCCCGCCAGTCGCCGGCGATACCGAGGTCGGGCAGTCCCACCAGGTTCGCGGGGAGGTAGACGTCGGCATCGTGGGGCAGTCCGGAGGTCCCCACGACGAGGTCCTGCAGGCCCAGAGCGCACGCCACGTCCACGGCCCCGCTGCCGAGGGCCAGGATCCGTTCCGGAGAGCGGGGGACCTCCACCGTCGCCTCGGCAGGATCCGTGGACGCGACCTCTCGGACCCCGTTTCCGGGGAACTCGGCCGGCACCGGTGCGGGCGCGCACGATTCCTCCGGCTCGGCCGAGCGTTGGAGCTCCGCACCGGCCATCCGGGAGGGGGTCGTGGTGACGGGGTGCTCGACTATGTCGACGGGGGAGGGCCCGCACCCGGAGAGCGCCAGACCGGCGACGAGGGCCCCCGCGATGCCGACCGAGACCCTCGCGGGGGTGGAAGGGTACCCCCGTCCGCGATGGCGGAGACGGCCCGGCGCGTGATCGGTCATGCAGCAGAGCCTAGGAGATGGGTGCTCAGCGTGGTCAAAGAGGAGGTCGCGGCGGGTCGGAGGGCGATCCCGGGCGTGTCGTCACGAAAGCGGATCACCGCAGATGACCCACCCCGACGAGTTCGGCGGGGTGAGTGGTGGGCGCTCTCAGCGGAGGGTTAGGATTGCCCTCACGCACTATTCCTTTGCGTTCGACGTGGGGTCGGTGGTTCGACCCGCGGCGTCGGGTGAGGCGTTCAGGAGGACCCTTATGACCGCAGTGGCCCCCAAGCCGGTCGACGATCTCGACCATCCGCCGGGCGAACCCACGGGCTCCGCCCGGCCGGGCTCGTTCGTGTGGAAGATGATGACGACGACCGATCACAAGCTGCTCGGCCTGATGTACATCGTCACCTGTTTCGTCTTCTTCTTCATCGGCGGGCTCATGGCCCTGCTCATCCGGGCGGAGCTCTTCGTCCCGGGCATGCAGTTCCTGTCCAACGAGCAGTTCAACCAGCTGTTCACCATGCACGGCACGGTCATGCTGCTGCTGTACGGAACCCCGATCGTGGTCGGGTTCGCGAACTACATCATGCCGCTGCAGATCGGCGCCCCCGACGTCGCCTTCCCGCGACTGAACGCCCTGGGCTACTGGCTGTTCACGGCGGGCGGCATCATCATGCTCTCCGGGTTCATCACCCCGGGCGGTGCGGCCGCGTTCGGCTGGACCATGTACATGCCGCTCGCCGACAAGATCCACTCGCCGGCCGTCGGCGCGGACCTGTGGATCCTCGGCGTGGGCATCGGCGGTATCGGCACCATCCTCGGCGCCGTCAACTTCGTCACCACGATCATCTGCCTCCGCGCGCCGGGCATGACCATGTTCCGTATGCCGATCTTCACCTGGAACATCCTGGTGGCGTCGGTGCTGATCCTCCTGATCTTCCCGCTCCTCACCGCCGCCGCCCTCGGCGTCTTCTACGACCGTCAGTTCGGTGGTCGCATCTACGATCCGGGCAACGGTGGTGCCATCCTGTGGCAGCACCTGTTCTGGTTCTTCGGCCACCCCGAGGTGTACGTTCTCGCCCTCCCGTTCTTCGGCATCGTCTCCGAGGTCTTCCCGGTCTTCTCCCGCAAGCCGCTCTTCGGCTACGCCGGTCTGATCTTCGCGACCCTCGCGATCGCCGCGCTGTCCATGGCGGTGTGGGCGCACCACATGTTCGTCACCGGCGCCGTCCTCCTGCCGTTCTTCTCCTTCATGACGTTCCTCATCGCCGTTCCCACGGGTGTGAAGTTCTTCAACTGGATCGGCACGATGTGGCGCGGGAAGATGACCTTCGAGACGCCGATGGTCTTCGCGCTCGGCTTCATCGTGACCTTCCTCTTCGGTGGTCTGACCGGCATCATGATGGCCGCGGCGCCGATCGACTTCCACATCTCGGACACGTACTTCATCGTCGCGCACTTCCACTACACGCTCTTCGGCACCATCGTGTTCGCGACGTTCGCCGGCGTGTACTTCTGGTTCCCCAAGATGACGGGCCGGATGCTCGACGAGAAGCTGGGCAAGCTGCACTTCTGGCTGATGTTCATCGGCTTCCACACCACGTTCCTCGTGCAGCACTGGCTCGGCAACCAGGGCATGGCCCGTCGCTACGCCGACTACCTGGCGACGGACAACTTCACCGTCCTCAACCAGATCTCGACCATCGGGTCGTTCATCCTCGGCATCGCGATGCTTCCGTTCATCTGGAACGTCATCAAGAGCTGGCGCTACGGCGAGATCGTCACCGTCGACGACCCGTGGGGTGCGGGCAACTCGCTCGAGTGGGCGACCTCGTGCCCGCCGCCGCGTCACAACTTCGTGACCCTGCCCCGGATCCGCTCCGAGCGCCCGGCGTTCGAGCTCCACTACCCGCACATGAGTGAGCGCATGCGCGCAGAGGCCCACGTCGGTGGCCGGGCCGCGGCCCAGGACCCGGCCGCCGTCAAGGACGTCGCCGAGCGCGGCACGTCACCGCAGAAGGGCTGACCCGGCCGCCCGTACTCACCCACGGGCTCCGGTCCCCGCAGAACCCCGTCGGTAGGCTCGCCCTCCGGCGGGGTTCGGCGCGTGTCGCCCCGGACCCTTCACCACCGGCCTCGGTCTGAACCCGCCTCCCGGACACCAGGACCACCCGCCAGATCAAGCACTCGTCAGGAGCACACGTGAGCACCCCCGGCACCCCGGCACTCCTCACCGTCACCGGCCCCGACCGGCCGGGTGTCACCGCGAGGGTCATGTCGGTCCTCGCCTCCCACCACGCCGACCTGGTGGACGTGGAACAGGTCGTCGTCAACGGGCACCTCTCCCTCGGCCTCATGGTCCGGGTGGAGTCGGATGCCGATGTCGTGACCGTGGTCCGCGAGCTCACCGAGCAGATCCACGAACTGGGGATGCAACTCGAGGTCCAGTTCGACGACATCGCGCCTCCCACCCCGCCCTCCACCCACGCGGTGGTGATCCTCGGCAGCCCGGTCACCGCGTCGGCGTTCTCCGCGGTATCGGGGTCACTCGCGTCGATCGGCGCGAACATCGACACGATCCGGGGGATCGCCGACTACCCCGTCACGGGTCTGGAACTGCATGTCTCGACGGCCGGTCGCGACGCCGCGGACGACGCGCGACTGCGCGAAGCGATGGCACCCCTGTCGGACGCGCACGGAGTCGACATCTCGGTGGACGGCGCCGGCCTGGGACGCCGCTCCAAGCGCCTGGTGGTGTTCGACGTGGACTCCACGCTGGTCCAGGGCGAGGTCATCGAGATGCTGGCCGCACACGCGGGCAGGGAGGCCGAGGTCCGTGCGGTCACCGAGCGCGCGATGCGGGGTGAGTTGGACTTCGCCCAGTCGCTCCACGAACGGGTGGCCACGCTCAAGGGGTTGCCGGCCGACGTCCTCGACGAGGTCGCGGCGAATATCGTGCTGACCCCGGGCGCGCGCACGACCATCCGCACCCTCAAGCGACTGGGCATCCGCTGCGGTGTGGTGTCGGGCGGGTTCATCCAGGTGATCGCGGGTCTCGCCGAGGAGCTGGGGCTCGACTTCGCTCGGGCCAACACGCTCGAGATCGAGGACGGGGTGCTCACCGGCCGGGTCGTCGGCGAGGTGGTGGACCGGGAGGCCAAGGCCGAGTACCTGCGCCAGTTCGCCGAGGAGCTCGGCATCTCGCTGAGCCAGACCGTCGCCGTGGGGGACGGGGCGAACGACATCGACATGCTCTCCGCCGCGGGGCTGGGGATCGCGTTCTGCGCCAAGCCCGCTCTGCGTGAAGTGGCCGACGCGTCTCTGTCCAAGCCGTTCCTCGACACGGTCCTGTTCGTCCTCGGCATCACGCGCGATGAGATCGAGGCGGCCGACACCGCCGCCGGAACCTATCGCCGCGTTCCGCTCGAGTGACCGACGGAGCACAGGCTGACGGACCGCGTCCCGAGGAGCCCCTGACCGACGGTCCGCATCCCGACGCGCCACCGGCGGGAGCGCCCGCGACCGGAGCCGCGCTCGACTGGTGCCACTCGCGGCTCCGCGCGGGGTCGGCGGGGGCCGAGGATCCCGACGACCGCGACACCGTTCGGTCGATGCCGATCGTGCTGCACCTGCCCAAGGCGGACCCGCCGGGTCGGAC